>NZ_JACJFD010000028.1:0-74840 GCF_014164415.1 Pseudoalteromonas sp. SG43-1
GATTATATCAACGGATATTACAACAACGTTAGGCCGCATCATTATAATGCCGGTTTAGCGCCAAATGAATCTGAGGTTAGATAT
Source organism: Pseudoalteromonas sp. SG43-1 (assembly GCF_014164415.1). NCBI lineage: Bacteria > Pseudomonadati > Pseudomonadota > Gammaproteobacteria > Alteromonadales > Pseudoalteromonadaceae > Pseudoalteromonas > Pseudoalteromonas sp. SG43-1. Next base: position 85 of record NZ_JACJFD010000028.1, read on the forward strand.
CAAGATTCTAAAACTGTGGCCAAATTTTATTGACCACTACAATAACGATGCTTTAGCGAAAAATGAATAACGCACAGATTATTACTTTGTAAAGACGCTCAATTGTTCTTCAAGCCAAAGCATAAATGCACTTACGCGCTTGGGTAGGTGGATCCTATTTGGGTACAAAATATTGATTGGTAGGTCGGGCATCGCGTATTGAGGCAAAACTTGTATAAGTTCGCCAGATTCAAGGTATTTACTTATACCGTGAATAGGTGATTGAATAAGCCCGAAACCACTCAGTACTGCGCTTAAATATGCCTCTGAGGAGTTAACAGTAAGCTGGCTTTTCATCGTTATTGATTGCAATTGATTATTGCTATCTAAATATTCGAAACCCGGATCAGGGATACCAAGTGTTTGACTGTAGCGAACAATGTAATGATTTTTTAAATCGTTAAGAGTTTTAGGTAAACCATGATTTTTTACATAATAACGGCTTACGCAATTTAAAACTTTAAAGCTGCCCAAACGTCGTGCAATTAACGATGAGTCGGTAAGTTCGCCCACTCTTACTACGCAATCAAATCCTTCTTTAATGACATCTACTCGTCTATCGGAGCTGCCAAGTTCTATTTCAAGATTTGGGTGCATTTTTAAAAACGAACTTAAGTTTGGAATGATGGTATCTCGACTAACAGCTTGTGGCATATCTACACGTATTCGGCCTGTTAAACCTTTATCCTCACTTACAAATAAATTTTTTAAATCGTCAGCGTCGCTGATAATTCCTAGTGCACGTTGATAAAATAGCTCACCGTCTGAAGTCATATTTACAGTGCGTGTAGTACGGTGTAATAAACGCGTATTTAATGTACTTTCAAGCATGGTTACTGCTTGCGATACACTTGACTTAGGAAGATTTAAGCTTGTTGCTGCTTTAGAAAAACTACTGAGTTGCGCTACTTTAATAAAAATACGTATTGCGTTTAGGTCTTTCATAACACTGTTTATTGTTCGTTTATTTTGAACAGTGTAACTCTTTTCAGCCTGTTTATCTTTGTTGCTTGAAAAAATATACTGGCTTGGAAGTTATTTAACTCCCCGCTTTTATTTTCAACAGGATATAACAATGAACAAACGAATTGCAGTGATCACCGGTGGTAATCGTGGGCTTGGTAAAAGCACGGTGCTTTGCCTTGCAAAGCAAAATATCGATTGCATCTTTACTTACCGTCGTCATGAAAAAGAAGCAAAAGAGGTTGTAAAGCAAGTACAGGAGCTAGGCTCTAAAGCGGTTGCATTGCAATTAGATGTAAGTGATATGCTCGGCTTTGAGGATTTTGCACAACAACTACAAAATGTCCTGCAGACTCATTGGCAACAAAGTGAGTTTGATTACTTAATTAATAATGCAGGGGTGGGGCTTACTAGCAGTTTTGCAGACACAAGTGAATCAACTTTTGATACGTTAATAAATATTAACTTAAGGGGAGTATTTTTTGTTACCCAAACATTGTTGCCCTTTATAAAAAACGGTGGTCGTATTATTAATTTATCAAGTGGTTTAACGCGTTTTTCATTACCCGGTCATATTACTTATGCAATGACCAAAGGTGCAATAGAAGTAATGACAAGGTATTTAGCTCAAGAACTTGCACCTAAAAATATTACGGTAAATGTTGTAGCCCCTGGTGCAATTGAAACCGACTTTGGTAATGGCGCCGTTCGTGATAACGATGAAGTAAATGCGTTTATTACATCACAAACGGCAATGGGCAGAGTCGGTGTAACAGACGATATAGGGCCTATGATTGCTAACTTATTAGCGGACGAAAACCGCTGGATGACAGGCCAACGACTTGAGGTATCGGGCGGTATGTATATGTAATCATACCAACCGGCATGAATCTTTGAGCAATTTAGTGAATTAAATTTCACTATAGCGTCGTCTAAATTTTTCTTTAGAACAACTAGGGTCTGTTGATCTATCAAGGTTAAATTTGCAGCAGTCTGTTTGGTATTTTGGCAAGGCAGAGCCTATGTAGTGTGGTTATTCCCCATAAATGGGCGATAACGTAGCATTAATGCCAAACAGGCGCTGCCCAAAGGGTTCTTTCTAGGGGCTATTTACTCTTTGTTGCTCGGTTTTTACTTAGCCCACTAGGTTACAAACCTCGCGCCGCGATTAAATAGCCCCTAGTTTGAACAAATTTTAATCCGCAAAGATCAACAGACCCTAGGTACAAAAATTTTTGCCTAGTTATAGCGTAATTTTCTTAACGTTAAATAGATCCTATATAAACAGATTGGTACCATTTATTAAAAAATTATAACTTTAGACAATAAAAAACCGCTCAGTGAGCGGTTTTTTGCATTTTTTACTAAAGGAAATTTAGTTAGAACGTGTAACGGGCACCAATTGAGTAACGTGGACCGTACTGATTAGCAAATAAGAACTGCTCTTCGTAACGTCCGTAGCCTTCTTCGGTGGCATTATTTAAGTTTATGCCATCAAAAAATACCGTTACGTTTTCGTTTACATCGTAGTTAACGCTCATATCCCATTGGCCATACGCTTTAGCATATTGCGGAGGCGCATCAGCTGAACCTTGCGCTTGGCCAACACCAATTAGGTACGAGTCGCGCCATGCATAAGTAATTTTAACTGATAGGCCGTCTTTTTCGTAAAAGCCTTGGAAGTTAGCTGAGTCACTTAAGCCTGTAAGCGGTGCTTGTTGATCAAGGCTTTCGCTATCAAATTCAACGTCGCCATCTACAAATGTTGCGTTAACACCAACACCAAAACCGGTTTCACCAATTAAGTGCTGTACTGCAACTTCAAAACCATCTACCGATTTACTGTCGGTGTTTTGCGGTTGGCTAATATTCCATGTAATTAGCGGATCGTCGCTGTTTGGTTCAATAACGCCATTTGCATTGCCGTAACCGCTGGCAATCATTTGTGCAAAAATAGCGTCGGTTGTTGCTTGCTCACCACGTGATTCAATATCGCTTACGGCTTGTAAGTAACGAGGGCCGTTTAAAATATCGTGCAAGCCATCAATAGTAGTTTGCGTAATGGTGGTTTGAATAAAGTTATCAACGTCTTTTTTAAAGTAACCAACAGATGCGTAGCTGCCTTCTGCGTAGTAATACTCAAGTGATAAATCAAGGTTTGTTGATTCAAACGGCAATAAGTTTGTATTACCTTGGCTACCTGTACGAGAACCCGGTTTTGGGCTGCCTGTTAAGCTGCGGCCACCGGCTAAATTACCCAGTGGTGCACGCGACATTGTTTTACCCCAAGATACGCGGGCTACTACGTCTTCAGTTAAATCAACACTTACGTCGATTGAAGGCAGTAAAACATCGTAATCACCTTGTTGCTCTAAGAAGTTATCATCGCCGCCAGCAGCGTATTGCATGATCCACTCGGAAGCGCTGATCCAATTAACTTGATCTTCAACGCGTTGGCGCACAGTACTGGTTACATCTGTTTGCTCATAGCGTAGGCCTGCATTTACTTTTACGTAGTAGTTACTTACGTCAAATTCCCAGCTTGATTGAACATAAAAGCTATTAGTGATTTCTTCTACGTAGCTTTCGCTGTCAATACCATCCATATATGCATTTGCGGCGTATGCATCGCCGCCTGTCACATCAGCTGTTAAATAAGCTATTTGGCGTGCTACAGCTTCGTCAAAATCGTAGGTATAGTAGTAACCAGGTTGTAAGTCACTGCCGCCCCCTTCAAATTGATCTAAAAGGCCCGATGTATCGTGACGGGTAAACATGCCGTCTGGGAATATTTCTGTATATGATGGGTTAAAGCCTGGACCACCTACTAAACCACTCCACGCGGTGTAACCACCGGTGTTTTGTTCTGTACGTGATGCGCCAAATTTAACTTTAACTAAACCAATGTCATAACTTTCGTTATACCATGTTGTATGTAGCTGTAATTGTTCAATGTTTGACTCACCCGGTGAGTGAGTAAATTGACTAAAGTTTGAATCAATTTCGCCAGGCGTTAATTCACTTGTGCCATTTAACCAATTAACTTGTGCACTGGGTACTTCGCCTGTGCGGTAATCATAAATTTTATTAGCTAGCTGATCAGAACCTAAAATTACTTGGCCGGCACTTCCCAGCCCATTGTCGGCGCCGTTATCGGTTTCGTTTTTAGAGTCGTGGTAATCAAGCTCTACGTGCCACGTGTCGCTAATTTCCCAATCTAGGTTTAAACCAAGTGAGCGCGCTTTTACTTCTGTAGTGCCTTTGTTGGCTGTAAACGAGGCATCGTTACCGCTAATATCAGCATAAACAGCCGTACCATTTTCATCAAGCTCGTAGCCATTAATATTGCTACCAAAGTCGTTCCAAATACCCCAACCAATACTTTGAGAACCTGTTACAGCTTTACTTGCGGTGTAATCAAGTGTTGCTACAAAGCCATCTACCGGTGCATATTGAAAGGTAACTTGTCCGTTTGTACGTTCACGTTCTACATCTTCAATAGAGTAATTCATGTCTTTAGGGAAGTAGTAGTTACCTGCAGGGTCTGTGCGGTTATCAACGACGTTGCTGCTATCTAATTCAGGTAAGTCTACGTTTGCCTGCCAGCCTTGAATATTGGCACTTTGTTTTTGAAAGTCACGCTCTTGGTGCGAAAACGAAAAACCAAAGCCAAAAGTGTCATCTACAAAAGTATTGCTGTAAACAGTAGAAAACTCTGGTGTTACGTCATCACCAGCTTCGTTTGACGAGTCGTGATTTGCTTTAACGGTTGCTGAAAAGTTTTGACCCGGCTTTTGAAAAGGGCGCGCAGTAGAAATATTAACTGTTGCACCTAAGCCACCGCTTGGCACGTCTGCACGTGCTGTTTTAAAAACTTCAAGGGCACTTACGCCCTCAGAGGCAACGTTTTCAAGATTATACGAGCGTGTATAACCTGTGCCCGGCATTTGGCGGCCATTTAAGGTTATTAAGTTAAACTCAGGGCCAAAACCACGTACTGTAATTTGGCTACCTTCACCGTTTGCACGGCTCACCGATACGCCGGTAATACGTTGTAATGATTCGGCTAAGTTGGTATCTGGGAATTTACCCATTTCTTCAGATGAAATGGCATCTACAATACCAGAAGAGTCGCGTTTCATATCCATAGAACGAATAAGTGAACCACGAATACCTTTTACTTCAATAACTTCTACATCAGATGAAACGCTTGTTTCTGCTTCTGCCGCAATAGCTGTGTTTAATGTGCTCGCAGCAATGATGAGAGACACAGAAGCCGCAAGTTGGCTCTTTTTAAAATTGAATGTGTTCATAATAGCTCTGCTTTATAAAATGTTGTTGTGTAGCAATAGGCGCTAAGCGCCTATTGGTGTGTGTTTTATGGATTTGCAATAATCACGTTATCTATACGGTAAAGCGCGCCATCGCCCATGTCCCAGCTAGGAAAAACCATAATTACGTTTAATGCGCTAATGTCTAGGCCGGCATCAAATAATTGCTGAAGAGGGAAGGTGTATGTTTGCCATTCGCCCGTTACAGGTACTTGGCCTTCAACACTGCTAGATAAAGCAAGCTCTACGGCACTCGATGTACCAATTGATTCAATTTTAAATAGCCATTGTGCGTCAATATCTGAAGGGGCTGATACAACTTTCATATCAAATTGAACTACACCATTTTCAAGTATTGCAGAGGCATCAAACGATACGTCTTCATCAGCAATAAAGCCCATTACTGTTGCAGTAGAACCAATGCTAAATTGCGCTACTGCGCCATGCGCGTCATCATCGGTTTCTGTTGTTGGTGTAGAGCCACCACAACAATCCCAAATACTCCACTGATCGGCAGCTGCATCTTTAAATACAGTAAGCTCACCCGTTGCAGCTGGCGCTGCATTTGGATTATAAATCTTAACGTTATCTAAACGGTAAACAGAGCCTTCACCTGCCCCCCACGCTGGGAAAATCATTAATACATCTATAGTACTTACATCTAAGCCAGCAGCTGCAAGATCAGACAATTTAAATGTATATGTTTGCCACTCGCCAGTAACTGGCGCTACGCCTTCAACACTTGCCGTTAATTCAAGCTCTACTGCAGAGTCTCCGCCATTTGACTCAACTTTAAACAACCACGGTGTAGCTGGATCGCTAGGAGTAGAGGTTACTTTTAAATCAAATTGAATAACGCCTTCATCTAAAATGCTACTAGCGTCAAACGATTCGCCTGCGCCTCCTGACGATGTGCGGCTATTAAAGCCCATCACAGTAGGCTCTGCACCAATGCTAAACTCTGCAGTTAGACCATGTTCTTCATCATCCATAGCTTCAACAGGGGTTGAGCCACCACAACAATCCCACATTGGCCATGCTAGATTTTGCTCATCAGTAAAAATAGTAAGCTCAGGTGATACGCCTAAGTTATCTTGAGTAATCTCAACATCGTCAATTAAATAAACAGCGCCTTCACCTGCGCCCCATGCTGGAAACACCATGATCACATCAATTGCACTAATATCTAAATCTGCAGCATCTAAATCTTTTAGTAAAAATGTATAAGTTTGCCATTGGCCAACAACAGGGCTTACGCCTTCAACACTGTCTGTAATCGGCATTTCTACTGCGCTAGAACCTTCATTACTTTCAAGTTTTACAAGCCAAGCTGCATCAGCTGTGCCTGGTGCATTTGTTACTTTCATTTTAAAACGAACGTAACCTTCATCCAGCATTGGAGAAGCATCAAACGGGCTGGCTTTTCCTGCTTCGTCAGTAATAAAAATCTCACGGCTAATAAAGCCCATTACGGTGGGTTCTGCACCTACTACAAATTCAACTACATCACCTTGGGTTTCATCTGCAACAATAGCGGGAGTAGAACCACCACAACAATCCCATGCAGGCCAATTTGGATTAAATGATTCACCAAAAATAGTTAGTGGTGTTGCAATGCCTGTCGAAGGTGGACTAGGAATTGGTGCATCGCCTTCAAGCAACGCATCGTCTAAGCTATTGTAACCTGGGCGAATAGTTTCACAGCCTTTACCTGTTTCAGGGTTTGATGCACATTGATAAACACGTACGTAATCAATAGCAAAGGTTTGGCCGTTTTCAAATGCGCTAGCGTCTACACCTAAATCATTTACGTTTTCAGGCCAGTCACCGCCTACTGCTAGGTTTAGCAATAAGTGAAAGTCTTTATCAAATGGTGCGCTATCCCAATGCGTTGTAAGTTCGCCAGAACCTTGTTCAAAGTATTCTGCAAACCAACCACGATGTTTTAGGCCTACAGCCTCACCACTTGCATTAGTACGCACTTCTGATTGACGCTGAGTTGCATAAAGGTAACCGTCTACGTACCAGCGAATTTCACCTTCTTGCCATTCAACAGCATACGTGTGGAAATCATCTGCTGGATTAGTATCTTCAGGGAATTTGTATTCTTGCCCTGTGTAGCTGTTATCTGGCCACGCACGTCCGTAATGAAGGGTGCCGTGGATACTGGACTCTATACCGCCATCTTCATCTGGTGTTTTAAGGTTTACTGATTCTAAAACATCTATTTCGCCAGATCGAGGCCAAGTGCCGTAAACTTCATCAGTTGGCAGCATCCAAAATGCTGGCCAGCTACCTTGTCCTGATGGAAGTTTGGCGCGCACTTCAAAGCGACCATATGTAAAGTCGGCGTTGTAACGCGTATTTAATCGCGCTGAAGTGTAAGGTTTTTCTGCACCTTCTTCAGCGGGTAGGGCAACAATGTTTAACACACCGTCTGCAATAAATGCATTTTGCTCGCTGTCGGTGTAACACTGTTTCTCGTTGTTACCACCGCCATCGCAGTTTAATTCATAGTTCCATTTGTTTGTATCAATGGCTGAGCCTTCAAACTCGTCGCTCCAAACCATTTGCCAATCTGATACTGGCTCAGAGGCATCTACATTTTCAAAATTTGATTTAGTGGCAGAGTCACCACCACAGCCAGCTAACGTAACTAAAGAGATAGCGGCAAGTAAACGTGTAATGTGCGTTGTTTCAATGTTCATAACTGAACCCCGGTTTCAACAGATTATTGTCAGATTAATTGTTTTTTGAGCTTTGTTTTTCATGCTGTAAGCGCTTACATTTTGGATTGTGTTTTGTAAGCGCTTACAAATGATATTGTGGAGTACGCAAATGGTCAACATATTTGTTTATTTTATTTACAATTAGTTTACGGTAAGAGGCGTTTTAGTGTTACTTAATTCATAATAGGCTCTTTAATAAGAGCCTATTAAATATAGGACTAATCCGAGAATGTACGCGGTTTACTTATTTTTAAATGGCATGATCAATAAACCCCACAATGAGGCATTTTGCTTTTGGCTTGGGTATTCTTTTAAGCCAATATTTATATCTGCGTCGGCTTTTTTTGCTTTATCTTTATAGCTACCAAATAATTTATCCCACCAAATTACACTAAAGCCATAGTTTGAGTTGGTTTCACTAACCACTTGGCTATGGTGAATTCGATGCAATATTTGCGTCATTAGTATTAAACGCAGCGGTTTTTCAATGGCATTAGGTAGGCGTATATTTGCATGATTAAATAGTGCTAAACCATTAAGTGCTATTTCAAAAATAAGTACCGCAATGGCAGGTACGCCAAGAGCTGTTACTGCAATGAGCTTTATAAGTATGCTCAGTACAATTTCGATAGGGTGAAAGCGCAAGCCCGTACTTGTATCAACATGTGCATCGGCATGGTGAACGCGGTGCAAACGCCATAATATAGGCACTTGATGAAATAATCTATGCTGCCAATAAATTAATATATCGAGTAAAAGTATGCTCAATATAATAATTAAACTGCTTGGTAGGGCTATTTGATTAAATAAGCCAATGCCGTGCTCTTGATTGTAAAGTGCAACAGCGGTTAACCCAATAGGGACCACTAAGCGCGCAATAACTGATGAAGCAAACACTAATCCAAAATTAGCAAACCAACGTGTACTGCTTTTAATAGGTGCTTGGCGAGCAGGTTTTTGCCATTCAAGCAGCATCATTATAATTAAAATGCTAAAAAAGCAGCCGAGTCGCCACCATACTTCATTAGTCATCTATTACCTCAGAATTTGCACTGTTAGGCACGTTTTCAGCTGCTTTGTTAGCATCGGCTTCTTGTTGCTTAAGCGTGTGATAACCGCCATGTATACGGGTAAAAATAGTTATGCCACACGCAATAGCAAAAATGCTCGCCATAACAGCAAAGTGCTGCGGCCAAATACAAAATGCAATAAATAGCGCTATTGTTTCAGTGCCTTCGGTTAAGCCATTTAAGTAGTAAAAGCTTTTGTATTTAAATTGCGGTTTTTCGAGTTTAAATTTTTCGGCGGCAATCGCAAAAGCTAAAAAGCTTGAGCCCGTACCAATAAAAGTAGCAAGTAATAACGAGCCCGCTATCGCGTTTTGCTCAGGGTTTGCCAAAATAAAGCCAAGCGGAATAGCCGCGTAAAATAAAAAGTCGAGTGTGATATCTAAAAAGCCACCCGCGCTTGAACTTTGGTTTGCATAACGTGCTAATGCGCCATCAAGTCCATCTAAAATTCGATTTAAAGCAATGGCCACTAATGCGCCGTACCACATTTCAAACGCCAGTAATGGCACGGCTAATAAGCCAACTAAAAAGCCAACTACGGTTAGCTGATCGGCGGTTATGCCGCGTTTATGCATAAGCATAACCACAGGTGTTAAAAGAGGCTTAATGACAGGGGTGATAAATTTGTCTAGCATGTTTATTGCCTTATGCGTTTAAAGCTATGTATTTAAAGTGCGCTACTTAAAGTAATGAGTTTGCCATTTGCAGCGTCGGCATCGCTATGGTCATGAGTTACCATAATTGCAGGTAGCTTATGATCGCGTATTTGGCTAAACACGAGTTCGCGTGTATCAACACGCAGTTGGGTGTCGAGTTTGCTAAAGGGTTCGTCGAGTAAAATGGCTTTAGGTTCGCTCAGCAGCATACGTAATAATGCAACACGGGCTTGTTGCCCGCCCGAGAGGTTATCGGGGTGGCGATTGCCCATGTCTTTAAGGCCAACTTGTTCAAGTGCGTGTTCTATTTTTTCAAGGCGTTGTTTTTTATTGCCTTTGGGCATTGCAAAGGCAATGTTACCAGCAACAGTTAAATGCGAAAACAATAAAGCGTCTTGATAAAGCACTCCAATATGGCGCAAGTGTGGAGGGGTGTTATCGATATTTTGACCATTAAGCCACACCTCTCCATTGGCCTTAAAGCTACTTGGTAAAGTACCCGTAAGCCAATTTAATAAGCTTGATTTACCACTGCCTGATGGGCCCATAATAGTCAGAATTTCACCGCCATTAACTTGCTCGTTTAAGCTAAGTAACAGCTCATTTTGGCGATAAAGCTGACAATTTTTAATCTGTAACGATGACTGCATTAAAAAACCTTAACCCTGATAGTGTTAAACATGGGAGCTTTAAATATGTGCACGTTTAAACACGTGCACTTTTGAAAAAATATTTAGGTAAACCCCATGCCAGTATAAATCCAATAAGCGGTAACACCATTTGCATAATAGCGTACACGGCACTGGTGCGTCTGCTTGCGCCATTGGCAAGCGTAACGGCTTCGGTTGTTATTGTGGCTATGCGCCCGCCGCCAGCTAAAAGCGTGGGGAGGTATTGTCCAAAACTAATAGCTAAGCCCAGTGCGGCTGCAATTAAAATAGGGGCAAACAACTGAGGTAGTTTTACTTTAAAAAACACCTTACACGGCGCTGCGCCTAAGCTTGCTGCAACATGAGCAAAACGAGGATCTAAGCGCCTATAACTGCTCGCCAGTGACAAAAACACATAAGGCAACACAAACAGTAAATGCGTAAGTACCACATTAAAAAATGCGGCTTGGTTATTTACCAATTGTTGTATCCATACTAGCCCAAACAAAAAGGCAATACTGGGTACTAATAACGGTAAGTAAATAATTAAACTGGTAAAACGAGAAATAGGTTTGTCATTCAACTGCTCTGATTCTAAACACAGTAAAGTAAGAATAATGGCAAATAGTGTGGTTACTAAACCGATTGCTAGCGTATTAAAAAGCGGGCTGCCCATTTGCATTAGCGCACTTTTAAAATGCAGTAGTGTAAATTGCTCAGGCATTGCATCTGGAAAACGCCAAAAACCTGCAACCGACCACATAACTAAACCAATAAGCGACAACATTATAAAGCTAATTACTAATGCGGTGAGTACGACCGTTATTTTTTGCCAATAAAATCCGCCGTATTCGCGCACTCCATTAGTGAGAGAGTCGCTAAATAGCACTTTTACGGCCTTTTCTGCGCCAAGCCAAAGCGCTAACAACCCGCCTGTAACAGCCAGTTGTAATAAAGCACCCGCTGAGGCTTTAATGCGCAGGTTTAAATCAACATCGTTAAACCAATGCATTATTGCAACGGCCAACGTGGGTGGTGTATTTGGGCCTAATATAAGAGGCATTTCTACACTGGCACTTGCATAAGCAAGCACGGCTAAAAGCGGCAAACGCAACAGCGGATAAAGACTTGGCAGTATTACTTTAAAAAAGGCGGTCATTGGACAATAACTCAAGTTAAGCGCAACCTTTTGTTGTTGGCGTAATTTTTTGCCAAGCTCAGGTTGAGCAAGTACGCCCAGTGCCATTAATAATAAAAAGGGAAGCTCTTTTAGTGTTAAGCCTAAAATAATACTAATACCGAATGAATCATGCGGAAACATGCCGTTTGGCGCAAGTTCCCAGCCGCTTAACCAAGGCGACGCTAAGCGTGAAATCATACCTGAAGGGGCAATTAAAAACCCCACCGCAATAGCCGCGGCGGCATGAGGTATAACTAATATAGGGCTCAATAAACGCTGAATTCGGTTGAGCCACGGGCTATTAAAAAACGCAGCTAAAATCATTAAGGTAATGATAAATGCAAGCAGAGTACTTATTAAGCCCGTTGCAACGCTTAAGGTAACCATTTGAGTAAGGCCTGGTGTTTGCCAAAGGGCATTAAAACCTTGCAAGCTAAACGTTGTTTGCTCAAGTACGGGCGCATAACCAAAGGCAGGCAGCAAGACGCTAATTAAGCCACCAAGTACGGGTAGTATAAGTAAAGCGAGTAAAAATCGCGGACTAAATTTTACAATGCGCGTAAACATATCGGTGCTGCACTGCGTTGTTGCTTTGGTATTAATCGGTACACTTTTTGAAATAACGCTCATTGGCTTACTCCATAACGGGTTTGCCAACCTTGCATAATGGCGTTTACCCAGCTTGGATGAGGTTCGCTCAATGTGCGTTTAATACAGTTTAAAGGCAGTGCACTTGGATGTGGTTTAGCTGTTTTAAATAAGGTTTGCTGATCGGGCGTTAACGTTGATTGAATAAGTACGCTTTTATCGCCCCATATATGCGCTTTTTGTTTTTGGGCTTGCGCCTCAGGGCTGAGTAAAAAATTAGCCACTAATTGCGCACTTTGCTGGTGGCTTGCATTGTATGGGATTGCCACAAAATGGGTATTACTTAAACTGCCATCACTCATTGCGTAACTGCGAATGCTGTTTGGTAAATCATAGCGTTTTACAGCTGCCGGTACTTCAGGTGCTGAAAAAGTAAAGGCTAAACTCAGCTCTGTATCGTCTACTAAGCGGCGCATTTGAGCACCACTTTGCATAAAATGAGTGCCACCACGCCAAAGAGTTGGGTGTAGTTTATCTAAAAATTCCCACAGTGGATTTAACACTTGCGCCGTATTTTTAGTTGTAGCTGGTTGGTTTAGCTGCGCTTTAATGTTTTCGCTGCTTTGCTGGTGCAGTACAACTAAGGCGTATTTTAAAAAGCTCATACCTAAAAAGTCAGGCGGCTTTGGGTAACTAAAGCGACCAGGGTTTTGTGCGCTCCAGTTTAATAATTCGTTTAATGTCGTCGGCAATTTATTGTTTGCCTTACCATTTATTGCAATGCTGTCGTAATAAAACGTAAGTGACGCTTGCCCCCATGGCGCTTCCATCCCATTGGTAGGTAAACCAAAATCAAATGTTACAGCAGGGTTATTAGCCGGATCGGTTAATGCAAAGTAGGGGAGTTTATTTGCCCATTGCTTTAAAAGAAGAGAATGCTCACTCATGGTGGCAAAGTTAGCCCCGTTGATCCACATTAAATCTACGCTGCCTTGGCTGTTATTGTTTGCTGATTTTTCGGCAAGTACACGGCTTACTGCTTCGCTGGTGTCGCTTAATTTTACATGCACTAGGTTAATGTTGTACTTAGTTTTAACTTGCTGCGCTGCCCATTGAATATAAGCATTTATTTGCGCGTCGCCGCCCCATGCATAAAAGTATACATCTTGATTGCTACCAAGTGCTTGAACTTGTTGCCAGCGAGATCCCTGTTGTATGTTTATTACTAAATTACTTTTATTATTTGAGTTAATAACGGTATTAGCAAACGCAGTGCTTGAAAAAGCAGCTAAATTTGCGATTGCACAAACGCAAAACGCGACACAGCAAAAGCTGTATCGCGCCTGTGTTTGCCAAAACTTAATGGCGAACATTTAAATCCCAGTTGTAGTCTAAAAATTTAACTTTCATGTCATCATTTTCAACTGCTTTTTGCTGAGCGGGTATCAGTTTAAGCGCATCGCTGTACTGCAAGAAAAACTGCTGTAGCGTGTTTGCACCTCTAAAGCCTTTTTCAAAGTCATCGCCGTACCATTTAAATATTGAAGACACGCTTAGCGTATTTTCTTGAGCCATATTGCGTGTCATATCTGATAAAAAGCGCACTGTTTGCTCTTGCAATTGGCTCTCTAAATCAGTGGCTGTATAGGCTTCTTCTCGAAGCGCTGGGCAACCAATACTCGCGCAATTTACTGCAAAGTGAATACGTGGGTCGTTGTATTTACCGCTACCACGTATTAAACCATGCTCTATATCATCAAGGCTGCGAGTTTTGCCAAGTAATGGCACAAACTCTTTACTCCATGGTGAGCTAAAAAAGCTCCCTAAGTCTTTAATTGACTTAATATCAGGGTACTTAGTCAATATAAGTTCAACAGTCCACGCATTATAAGCATTGATTAAAAAAGCGAGTTGCTTAGGCTTTTCCCACGCGTCAAATTCGCTTTGCGTTACAGCCGTTAACGAATCTAAATACGTTTTTAGCTGTGCATGCTCACGTTTTATAGCAGCGTAATCAACCTCAGTACTGTGATTATGATTAATAGCGACAACATGCTTATTTAACAATGCATTCCAGCTGTCGTGCATGTTTTGGGCTTGGGCCGAAAATGACGTTGCAAACGATGTTACAACTAAAGCCGAACCAAGTAGCAATGCTTTTAGAGGTGTTTTAAACATAATTAACCTCTGCGCCAAGTGTGGTATTTTTCAAGCAAGTTAAGCACTTTTTCAGGTGCATGAGCGCGTTTCCACTCACCTGCTGCGTATTTGTTACCTTCAGCCCAAGTAGGGTAGCTGTGTATAGTACCGAGTATTTTGTTAAGGCCTAAACCGTGTTTCATTGCCAGTACAAACTCAGCAATTAAATCGCCAGCGTGTTCAGATACTACGGTAACACCCAATATTTTGTCTTTGCCTTTGGGTGTAATCACTTTAATAAAGCCTTTAGTGGCGCTGTCGGTAATTGCACGGTCTAGCTCTTCAAATTCAAAACGAGTGATTTCGTAATCTATGCCTTTGTCTTTTGCGTCTTGCTCGTTTAAGCCAACACGTGCTACTTCTGGGTCAATAAACGTAGTCCACGGAATAACACGGTAATCTACTTTAAACTTTTTAAGATGACCAAATAAGCCATTTACCGCTGCGTACCAACCCTGATGAGCTGCCACATGTGTAAACTGGTATGGACCTACAATATCGCCTGCTGCAAAAATATTAGGGTACAGTGTTTCTAGGTATTCGTTAGTTACTACTGTGCGGTTTGTTTCAATGCCTAGCTCTTCAAGACCGTAACCTTTAAGGCGCGCACTTCTACCAACGGCACATAATAGCTCGTCGTATTCAATATCTATTTCTTTGTCGTTATGTTTAACAACGATATATTTTTTGCCATCGCGAGCTTCACAGCGAAGTGCTTGGTGCGATGTTAAAATATTAACGCCACTTTCGGTTAACGCTTCGTGAGCAAAAGTAGACACTTCAAGGTCTTCTTTGATCATGATGCGTTCGCTCATTTCAATTTGCGTAACGCTTGAACCTAAACGTGCAAAGCTTTGTGCTAATTCGCTACCAATTGGACCGCCACCTAGTACTACAAGTTTTTTAGGTGCCTCATCTAGCTCTGCAAATTTATTCCACAACGTATCGCTTGTTACATAGCCAGTTTCTTCAATACCAGGTAGTGGCGGTACAAATGGGCGCGCGCCAGTGGCAATCACAATAGTACGAGCGGTAAGTGTTTGCGTGCCGCCATCGTTAAGTTTAATTTCTACAGTCCACGGGTCTATTAATTTACCGTAGCCTTTTACAACATCTACGCCTAAGTCAGTGTAACGCTCAACACTGTCGTGTGGTGCTACATCTGCAATTACTTTGTGTACACGTGCCATTACTTTTTTGAACGAAAACTGCGGTGTCGCATTTTCTAGGCCGTAGTTTTCACCATGGCGAATTTGTTCTGCAATTTTAGCGCTTTTAATGACTGCTTTACTTGGAACACAACCATAGTTTAAACAGTCACCGCCCATTTCGCCCGCTTCAATAAGGGTTACTTTTGCTTTAACAGCAGCGGCTATATAACTTGTTACCAAACCACCTGCGCCTGCGCCAATAACAATCATGTTACGGTCGAATTTTTTAGGCTTAGTGTAGTTTTTGTATACGCGACGCTTTTTAAACACGTTTAAGATTCCTTTTGCAATGAATGGGAATATACCCAATAAAGCGAATGATAAGATTAAGTTGAATGATAAAATTCCAGATAAGCTTTCTATTTGCGCCAGTTGTGTACCTGCGTTAACAAATACAAATGTACCGGCGAGCATACCTGCTTGGCTTACCCAGTAGTAAGTCCAAGACTTTATTGAAGTAACACCCATTAGTAAGTTGATTAAAAAGAACGGAAACACCGGCACTAATCTAAGCGTAAATAAGTAAAATCCACCTTCTCTTTCAACGCCTGCATCAATGGCGGCTAATCGCTCAGGAAAACGTTGTTTAATAGTGTCACGTAGTAAGTAACGCGATACTAAAAAGGCAAGTGTTGCGCCAATAGTTGAGGCAAAAGATGCAACCAATAAGCCTTCAACTAAGCCAAACAATGCACCTGCGGCAAGTGTTAAAATAGCGGCGCCTGGTAAAGAGAGAGCAGTTACTACTACGTATAGTAAAAAGAACCCACCAATAACGAGTAACGGTGACTGCTCTTTGTATTGGTTAAACTGATCCATCGATCCTTTTAAGCCATCAAGCGTAAGTAGTTGGTGTAAGTCAAAATGAAAGAACAGGCCGACGGCGGCCGCTGCAATCAATAATAGAAATATTTTTTTAATCATGTTCTCTCTCTTAAAAACTATGCGTAAGGGTTAACTTGGCGTTAATTGGCAACTCAGGAAAAGCTAAAGTTGCACCAAAGTAACCGCCTTCAAATACTGGGCGCCAGTTTTTTTGATTCGTCACGTTGTTCACATCTAATCGTAACTTAGTATTAGGCGTAAAAGCATAGCTAGTATTTACGTTTAGGGTGTACTGATCACGAATTTTTACTGTCGCCAAAAAGTCTAATGGGTAACTCTTTGTATATAGACCTGAAAAACCCGTTTGCCATTTCGAATTAATTGAATAATTTCCGTTAAAGCTGAAAGATTGCTCAGGGATGCCCTGAACTTGGCGGTTTGAAGGTGCAAACGCGGTAAAGCTAGGTGCGCCAACACTGGTACCTGCAATAATATCTGGACGTGAGTTGTCAAATGCATCTGCTACTTGCGCTGAATCTTGGCTACTTGCAGAATTATCGTAGCGAGCATCAATATAGCTGTAGCCGGCACTTAACCAATAAGGGTAAGCATCATAGAATACTTGGCTTTCAAAGCCGGTAGTACGAATGCCGGTATTACTACCATCGCGATTACGTAAACTACGACGTTGGCTAAACACTGCACCATCGGCGTACCAATCACTGTCGGTTGGTGCGTATTTTAAACCGAATTCAACTAAGGTATTTTCGGTTGAAAAGTTTTGCGCGCTAATCGTGTTGTCACCACCAAGAGACGTGCCGCCAGCCATGCTATTTGATGTGGCTTCGTTGTAACTTGCTGCACCATAAGTGGTGTAATCACCATTTAATCGGTAATTAAAGCTTACTTGCCCCGAATGTAGCTTATCGTTAATGCTATCGCTCGCTGCAATTTCACCCTCTGGTGCTATTGGGTCGTGCGCGTCTACGTCATAAAAATCAATGCGGTAGCCAACACTTGTATGAAACTTATCTGTCCAATCTGAATCTTGCTGAATAGCAAAACCCGTTTGCCATGAGCGCGAATCGGTAGTGTCTGATAAGTTAAAGTCGCCGCTGCCATCGTTATTAATATCGTACTGACCACCAGGGGATACAAATACACCTGGACTAATTTCAATTAAACGCGCTTGTTGTGCATCAGCTAAAGGAATGCGGCGATTTGAAATTGGGCCAGTTAAATCAATAGGTAGGTCGGCTTCTGTTGTAAATTGGCTGTAGCCTAGCACGCGGTTGTAACGCACATCAAAAGCAAAAATTGTTTGCTGTTCGTTGCTCCATTGGTAAGTCAGTTCGGTACGGTTCTGCGCGGTATCGGCACCATCTATAATTTCAACAAAGCTATTTTGTGCAATTTCTTCGCGTTGTAAGTGCTGAAAATACGTAATGTTTTTTATTGATGCGTTGTTTGAAAGTTCACGCTTATAAATACTGTGTAGTAAATAAGTAGTGGCTTCGTTTTGATTGTCAGGGTCGGTAAGTACTGTACTACGGTCTATTTTTACTTGCCCAGTAGGTGAAACAATAGAACCTGCCGCTGGAACTGTACTGCCATTTACTTGCACGCCTTGGCCGGTAATATAAAGGCCATTATCTATTAGCGCTTGAGTAGGGCGGTTAATACCTGCGTTATCGGTAAATTCAACTTGGTATAACTCAAAGTTAATATCCCAGCTGCTCTTGTCATCAGGTAACACCCTAAGTGCTGCAAATAGGCTGTCGCTTTTCGTGCCCGAAAAGTCGTAGTAACTGCCGTTATCAATGTGTTCAGCGCTTACTCTAAAACCTACTTTGTCTTTTACTATAGGTGCACTGTAATCAACTAAAACACTGTACTGATCCCATCGTCCTGCAGATACCGTTGCTTTGCCTTTACTGTCGTCAGTTGATGCTTTTTTAGAATGTAAGTTTACAAAACCACCGTTGCGTTGGCTTGAACCAAATAATACCGGTGGCGCGCCTTTTACTACATCTATTTGTTCTATAGAGTTGAACGATAACGGCACACCAAAGCCATTATTACCTGCTTGGCGGCGTGTACCATCTTGGAAAAGCTCACCTAGTTGCCCACGAATAGTAGGTAAACTTGGTGCCCCAAAACCACTGGCTGAATAGGTATTAGGGCTGACTGCAAGTACGTCTTGTAAAGTCGTAATATTGAGTTGTTCTATTAACTCGCTTGAAATTGGTGTTACTGAACGGGCTATATCTCGTAGAGCTAAGTTGTCGCCAAAAGGGCCGTCTACAGTGGCATTTTTAACCGAAAGACCTTGAGATTTAATAACTTGGCCTGCCACCTCAATACGCTCAATTGCGCCTTCTTTTGCTGTTTTTGATTCTTCGGCTGCAAAAGCATTAAGTGGTGTATTTAATATGGTGGCTAGGGAAAGTGCTAAATATGCGTGTTTCAAACGTTTTCTCTCTACGGTTAAAATGTTGTTGGCGATAAAGACCGAAAGGATTAAAAATAACTTTCAGTAAAATTTTGATTCTTTTTGTTTTTTAGAACATAACAAAACAGATGCATTATAAAGATGGTAATTAATAGTATTGTTTTATTAGTTGATAAAATATTAATACAGCGATTGTACTAGAGTGAATGTAAATATATGCTTTTAATAGAATTTTTAATTATAGACTACTTTCAACCTGCTAACATTTTAAAAGAGTTAACTTTTATGCAGCATTTTTAAATTACTTAAATAAGCTTCACTTTTAGTACTGCATGGCTTAACTAATGAATTTAATTAAAAATTTTTGAAATAAAAAATAACTTATACGGTCTAGGTTACTTCTACGTTTATTAATATTCATTTAAGGAAATTTTATGACAGGTTCAATGAATTCTGATGTGCAAAACCGTTTGCAGTGGTCACTTTTATCTTTGCGTTTAGGCGTGTTTATTGTAATGGTTATGTGGACATTCGATAAGTTTGTTAATCCTGGGCATAGCGCACGTATTTTTGAACATTTTTACGGTATTAGTGGCTCTACAGATATAGTGGCTTACATTATTGGTGCGGTGCAGTTAGTGCTTGTTTTAGCATTTTTAGCAGGTATTAAAAAGCGTATAACGTACGGTATCATTTTTGTAATGCATGGCTTATCTACGCTTTCTTCTTACAACCAGTACATAGATGGCTTTAATAACTTATTATTCTTTACTGCATGGCCAATGTGGGCTGCGTGTTTTGCACTTTACTTATTACGCGACCAAGACGTGAAATTTACTGTAAAGTAATAAAGTACATACAAAAAAATTGGTTATAAGCCATAAGGCTTATAACCAATAAGTACACAGGGAGTGTGTGGAAGTCGGTTTGCGTGTTTACAACTAATGCATAGCGTCGTTGTATTGCTCAGCAAGGCTCTCTTTTTGCCCTTCGGTAAGTGCTTTACCCGCTAATTGAAACACTTCGTGTTCTTCTTCACTTAAATGATGATGTACCAAATGGTGTAGCTTTTTAGCTGCAACTAACCATGCAGACGAGCTCATTTCGGTATCTTCAAGTTGTTCAATTAATTCATCAATTTCGTGATGTTCAGCTACGCTGTGGCGCGCTTTTTCATGAGTTAAGTCATCAAACATAAGTGGGTTATAAAAGTAACGTTCTTCAAATTTTGCGTGATTTTCTAATTCTGTTTTTAGCTCATCCATTAGCGTGTGGCGCTGCTCTGTGTCGCCGTGTGTTTGAATAAGCGCATCTACCAATTCTCGTTGTTTGTCATGGTCATGACGTAGTGCTTCAAAAATATTCATAACTAGTCCTTTTACAATTTATTTGCTTATATCATTAACTAGCAAACTAAATGCCAAATATTAAGTTATTGTATTTTAATAAATTTAATTTAATCTTTTATTCTTTGGCTGCGATCACTGTAAATTTTACAGTGATATGAATGCAATAATTTCAGGCTTTTGCGTAGTTCAATTATAAAAGTGAGTATAAATCCCTACAGAACCTTACAAATATTTACTGGTTGTTTATTTTATTGCAGTGATAAAGTGTCAGTGTTATTTGGGTACAACCTATATATTACTCTCACACATAAATGCAGGTAGCACGTTAACTTAATAGGATAGTTTAAGGATGAACATAAAAAGCCCCGTCGCCGCATTATTGCTGTGCGCTTTACTGAGTGCATGTAGTACAGCCCCGCGTTCCGACCCTAACTTATGCATTGAAGAGGCTGAAATGGTTGATCGAAATGGCGCTCAAACAAGCTCACAGGTTTACAATCAATGCATTAGCGCACAAATTAAAAAGGATGAAAAAAATAACACTTTTTTTGATGCCATCGGTACGTTCTTTTTTGAATTTTTTGTAATGGTGGTAGAAAAGTAAATAGGCTAACTTGCAGCTGTAATTTAAAGTAAATAAGTTGCGTAAAAATAGGATTAGTTATGAAGCAATTGTTGATAGCAATTTCACTTTTTTTATTACTAAGCGCTTGTGCGGCAAAGCCTTACGCAGGCTCGGCAAAATGTATGGAACAAGCAGATATTGCATACGAAACCGGTACACGTAAAAATGAGACATTAGATAATGAATGCAAAGCTGCAAAAGTAAATACGCCTAATAAAGAGCTTGAGAATCATGGCTTGGTTGATAGAAGCCTTTCACAGCTAATCGTTAGCTTTTTAAATGGCGTATTTTAATAGTAAAAATATAATTAAATAAGGTATGTATGAGGGAAGAACTAAGAGCAAAAATAATTACCGTGTGCGATAAAAAAATAGCAGTTAAAGGCGAAAATGTAGGGCTTTCTTTTTATGCATTTTTTGCCAATAAAAACGACGACCCAGAGCTACTTAT
This sequence comes from Pseudoalteromonas sp. SG43-1, assembly GCF_014164415.1. Classification (NCBI taxonomy): domain Bacteria; kingdom Pseudomonadati; phylum Pseudomonadota; class Gammaproteobacteria; order Alteromonadales; family Pseudoalteromonadaceae; genus Pseudoalteromonas; species Pseudoalteromonas sp. SG43-1. Next base: position 21,402 of record NZ_JACJFD010000028.1, read on the forward strand.
GGAGGCCGCTACTTGGTGGATACACACCCATAAATTAGATCATTTTGTAAAAGCACATAAAATTAAACTGATGGTTTTAGATGGACTTTAGTCAATTAACTGAGCAAGTACTTCTAGCTGTGTTTATTTAATCAACAACGACTTGGTTTCTTCCGTTTTCTTTTGCTTTATAAAGTAATTTATCTGCATGCTTAATAAGAACATCTAGTGTGCTTTTTAAAGGGTTACTTACAGAGGCTCCCACACTAAAAGTGATTTTTGTATCACTAGGAAGGTCTTTTATATTACTACAATGCTCGGTAAACCTAGTGGCGAGCTGGTCAAAGATATCTCGAATAGCTAGTTCGTCAACCGAATTTAGTGCAAACAACCATTCTTCGCCGCCGTAGCGGCCAAACTGATGATCACCACTTAGTGTTTCTTTTGCAGCCTTTACAAAGGCAATAAGAACTAAATCTCCAACATCGTGACCAAATTGGTCGTTAACTTTTTTAAAGTAGTCTAAGTCAACAATTGCTATCGTCATTTTACCTTCATCAAGCTTTGCTTCTGCGGCGCGCATTATTCCTCTGCGATTAGGGCTATTTGTTAGATAATCTGTTAATGAAATATCGTGATATTTTTGACGTTGTCGAGCTTGCCGATAAAATAAAAATAATGAAGCAATCACTAAAATAAACGCTATAGCAGCGCTAAGCCGCCAAATTATTTTTTGTTGGTACTCTTCTTTAGCTTGTAGTTCACTAATGTCTTTTGCGTACTCTAGTTGCTGTATTTTTTCTTCTTTTTCTTTTACTTCAAACTGTACCTGTAGTGTTTTTATATTACTTTCACTGGTAGCTTCGTAGTGTTTTTTTGTATAAAGGAGCTTTTGTTCAATTGCTTCAAAAGCCTCGTCAGTGTAGTTAAGGCGTCGCTTTAGCTCATAGCGTTTACTTAAAAAATCGGCTTTATAAATACTGCGGCTGAATTTATCTAATTTTAAAAACACCTCATCGTTTGCTTCATTTGCTTGATCAATTAAATCTAGTTTTATATATATGTCAGCTAACAAAATGAGCGATGCGAGTTGCATATCATAAACACCTGCAGAACGAGCAAGCTCAATGTTTTCTTTAGTTAAAGTTAAAGCTTTATCGTAGTTTGCTTGTAAGTACTCAATACTGGCAATTGAGTATTGGGCAAAGGTTAAGCCTTTTTGCATATTAACTTTTTTGAAATAGAGCAATGCTTTGTCTAGGTATATTAAGGCATCTTTAGGTTTCTTAATCTCCAGCAATACATTGCCTAAACTCCAATATGCTTTTGAGGTAAAAAGCCCATCTTGCGTTTGCTCATATGCCGCAACCGCTTTTTTTGCATAATATACGGCTTTGTCTTTTTCGTTTAGATAATTATATGCATCGGCTATTTTTCTAAAAAAGTATCCTTGAGATGCTGAATCGTCATCTTTTAATGCTAATTCTAGCCCTTCTAGTGCAACATTTAGGGTCTTTTTCAATGCATCAGTATCGGTGTAATAGTAAGCAAGTGCTCGTAAAATAATAATTTTTTCTTTAGATGAATGCTGTTGCAAGCTCTCTTCTAATTTTGTGGCTAGCGTGTGTGCTGGAGCTGGGTTTGCATCCCTCGCTAGAGACTTGAGTTGTGATTCGAGAAATAATAAATACACACTTTTTTGGTTTGGTAACTCTTTGTTCTTTAAGTAATAGGATAAGTGTGTGTTTAACGCTTCGTATTTTTCTTGTCTAAAAAGTAACTCCGCATACAAAGCGGCCGCTTCTAGATGAAGCTTTTCCCAATTTTGATCTTTGCTTATTTTAAACGCTTGAGTGAGTTTGTCTCCATTTTGAAGATAGTCTAATTCATTTAGTTTTATGTTATTGATGAGAGTTTGAGTCGTGTCAAAGTCTAGCGCATGTGAAGTTGCATTTAATGAATCGCCGTTAGCAGAGGCAAGTTTACTAAAAAGTAAAAATAAAAGGAGAACAATATACTTTGCCCATAAAGTATTACCTAAAATCTTTATTTGTGTATTGTTAGCCATGTTAATCCTTTGCTGATTTATTTTTATTATTGAAATACTTTTTCGCATTGCTTAATAAACTTGGGTTTGAACTGTTTCTTATACTCATCATTGAAAAAAATAAGACCATAAACAATATCAATTTAATTAATAAAAGCCAATATTTGTACGTTTTAGTGGTAGCGGTTTATGTGCTTTTGTTAAAAATCTGCGGCTACTTCAAATTCTAATCGTTTAAGTGTAATTGGGTGAGTAAATGCTAAGTATTCTGCATGTAAATGTAATCGTTCGGCTTTTTTCCCATAATGTGTGTCGCCTATAATTGGCATGTTTAAACCTGAACTGTGCGCACAATGCACTCTTAGTTGATGAGTTCGCCCTGTTTTAGGATATAACTGTAATCGGGTAATATTGTTGTTACGCTCTAAAACGTGCCAGGTAGTAAGTGATGGCTTACCGTGTTTATAACATACCATTTGGCGCGGTTTATCATCAAAGTCGAGCACTAAGGGTAAATCAATTACTCCGCTATCCTCAGCTACGTTACCATTAACTAATGCGACATAACGTTTATCTATGGTGCGTTCAATAAACTGCTTTTGCAGTGCTTTGTGCACGCGTTTATTAAGCGCAATCATCAATAACCCAGAAGTCGACATATCTAATCTGTGTACAATTAGTGGCCCTGATGCCTCTGGAAACTGCGTTTTGATTCGCATATAAACTGAGTCATCAATATTAACGCCAGGCACTGATAAAAACTCAGCGGGCTTATTTACCACAAGTAAGTCGTCATCTTTATAAACAATACTTAAATCTTTACCCTGAGCTGGGTTGATAAGTAGCGGGTTATCTTCAACATCTAAACCCTTTAGCATGTGCCCAAGTATTGGTTGGCATTTACTGTAACAAGAAGGGTAGTAGTTTTTATGCTGCCTAATTGCTGATTTAGGTGCTACTCCCCACCAAAACTCTGCCATAGCAAGTGGCTTTAAGTCATGTTTATAGGCGTATTGTAATAATTTAGGCGCTGCACAATCGCCAGCACCCGAAGGAGGAGTGTGCTCAGGTAGTGCTGCAAAAATAGCATTTAAATCTGTAGTTTCACCATTTGCATTTAAAAATTGGTACTGTGCAAATAGCTTTTTTTGTAAGCTTTTAGAAAGCGTTTTACGGCGCTTTTTTAAATGAGCAATTTCATCAGAAATATTGATGTGTGTTTGCTGCAGTGACTCGATTATATTTTGCCAATAGGCTTTAAGTGCCAGCAGTTGCTTTTTTTCTATGATGCTTTGCACTGCAAGCTTATTTTTTAACTGCTCAAAATCACTTTCGCTAAGTTCTAATTCACCTTCGGTACGTTGTATTTTTCGTTGCTGACGACCGGCTTGCATTACTGCCTGTTGAGCTAATAGCGCTTGCTGGTAGCTTTGTGTTGCATCATCAAGTTTGCTATTAACTTCAAGCAGTTGTTCACTATTTTCTAATTGCTCAATTTGAGCATTAATATCGTTAATTATTTTACTTTGAGCCAAATAGTTATCATCTTGAAGTTGCATGCTAGAAACAGGCGGCACAAAGCTAATATTACCTTTATCACCTTCAATTTGTCCCGAATAAGCACTTAAAAAGCCTAATTGTTGCTTAGCATTTTGCACCACTAAAACCCCAAACATTTTACCTGTATTTTCTGCTTTTAAATGCGCTAACGTTTCAAGTTGTTGCTGTAATTGTTTAGTGGCTGCTACAGCTAATGGTTGCGGCTCGTAATAAAAAGGGAAAGTAAACTTTTCAGGAAGCGCGAGAGCATCAATATTTTGAGAAAATAATGTAAAGCAAGAAGCAGAATTTGACATAGAAGTATGAGAAAAGCATTCAGTAAAATAATTGAGCGCATAATAACATATTCATAGTTAAGCCACTAAAAATCTCGCATCCGCATATTCATAAACACTTTAAAGCGGACATTCATGTTTTATGTATCAGTATGGGGGCGCAGCAAACCTAGGAGTATCGTTTGTTAGTAAAGTCTCAGTAGTAAAATATCTATCATTATCAAAATATTTAAGCTTATCGATTCTCAATAATTGAGCGCATTTCTAAACGATGACTTACCTGATAGATCAGAGACGAAAAATCAATTTACAGAATAACTGAATATTTAGGAGTTCTATATTATGAGTCAAAATATCGCAAGTTTTATTACTAAAACCCTTGAACAAGCTGGCGTAAAACGTATTTGGGGAGTAACTGGCGATTCACTTAACGGCATTAGTGAAAGTCTGCGAAAAATGGGAACAATTGAATGGCTAGGTACGCGACATGAAGAAGTTGCCGCATTTGCAGCTGGTGGCGAAGCACATTTATCAGGCGAGCTTGCGGTGTGTGCGGGTTCTTGCGGGCCAGGTAACCTTCATTTAATTAATGGCTTATTTGATTGTCAGCGCAATAATGTACCAGTATTAGCAATTGCCGCACATATTCCTTCATCTGAAATTGGCAGTAGTTATTTTCAAGAAACCCATCCGCAAGAATTATTTAAAGAATGCAGTGTGTATTGTGAAATGGTGTCGAGCCCTGAGCAAATGCCGTACCTGCTAGAAACAGCAATGCGACAAGCAATACTAAACAAAGGCGTGAGTGTACTTGTGCTACCTGGCGATATTGCATTAAAAGATATGCCTAAAGCTATTAAGCCAAAATGGAATGTGCCAAAGCCAGCAACTTATACCCCCGCTTTATCTGATATTGAAGCAATGGCGACTCATCTTAATAAAAGTAAAAAAGTAACCTTATTGTGTGGTGCTGGTTGTAAGGATGCCCACGACGAAATTGTTGCGCTAGCCGAAAAATTACAAGCACCGATAGTGCATGCCATGCGCGGTAAAGAATTTATTGAATACGATAATCCTTACGATGTTGGTATGACCGGATTTATTGGCTTTGCATCGGGCTATCATGCAATGCAAGAAGCCGATACGTTATTAATGATTGGTACTAGTTTTCCTTATCGTGCTTTTTATCCCGAAAATACCACCATATTGCAAATTGATAATCAGGCTGCGTCACTCGGGCGACACGTGCAAATTGACTGTGGCGTGTTAGGGGATACTAAAAACTCAGTGGCCACACTGCTTGATTATATTAAAGGTGAACGGAGCAGTTCGCACATACAAAAATGTGTTAAAAATTACAAAGAGTCTCGACAAGATCTTGATGAACTTGCCAGTGGCAAAACCTCGCAAAACTTAATTCACCCGCAATACCTAACGCGTTTACTCAACGAGCAAGCAGCTGACGATGCTGTTTTTACTTGTGATGTAGGTACGCCAACAGTGTGGGCTGCGCGTTATTTATCAATGAATGGTAAGCGTCGCTTAATTGGCTCGTTTAATCATGGCTCTATGGCAAATGCGATGTCGCAGGCAATGGGGGTTCAATCTGTAGATAGAGACCGCCAAGTCATTGCAATGTGTGGTGATGGTGGCTTTTCGATGTTAATGGGGGATTTAATCTCACTTAAGCAGCTTAATTTACCAATAAAGATTGTTGTTTATAATAATCGCTCACTCAGTTTTGTGGCTATGGAAATGAAAGCCAGTGGGTTTTTATCAAGCGATACCGATTTAGAAAACCCAAGTTTTGCTAAAATTGCAGAGGCCTGTGGCTTAAAAGGGATTCATGTGGATGACCCTGAAAAATTACCATCGGCAATGAACGAGATGATGAACCACTCAGGACCTGTTGTTTTAGAAGTCGATACTGCAAAACAAGAGCTTTCAATGCCGCCGCAAATCAAATTAGAGCAAGCAAAAGGCTTTAGTGTTTACATGATGAAAGCGCTGATAAACGGCAAAGGTAATGAGATTGTAGAGCTTGCCAAAACGAACTGGTCACGCTAGTTAAGTTACTTTCCTGTTGAGTATTTTTGCTCAATAGGGAAGTGTAAATTAGAAGTAGGATATGATTAAAATGGAAGGTTTTTTAGTATAGTGTTGGAATCACTACGATGCTTTTGAGCTCACCCAAGTGCGATGTAAAGAGCTAAAACACTTAGCATTGGCATCAATTGCTACTTGGTCGTTGTTTTAGTTTAACGTTTCACTCGCTTTACTCAATCAAAGTAAAGCGAGCGCTCAGTATCACTTACAAACTCTTTTTAGGCGGTAGGGCGACGTTTGCAAATATTAGTCCTGCAACAAGCGACATAAATATTAAAAACGTTTGTTGGCCTATGTGTTCTGCGTATATAAAGTCTTGGCCTTCAATTAGTGAGTTTAAGCCAATATAGGTTTTGCTACCTGGTACTAATACAATTAAGCCTTGCATGGCCACAATAGAAGCCGGCGCATTAGCAACACGGTTAAACAAGTTACTAAATATACCTACCGATAAAGCACCCACAAACGTACCTAACGTGTAATCAAGGTACATAGCCGAGCCAATACTGGTGCCATACGCTATAAAGCCTGATGCAATAGACCAAACAGCGTGCTTAAGTTTGGTTCTAAAAATAACGATTAAGCTGCTACAAAGTAAAAATATAGCCAGCCATGCGGTCCACTTTGGTAATGGTTCAGGTTGTACAAAGTCAGCTTGCCCAAAGAGTGCAAAGCCAATGCCTATGCCAATAAAACCGCCAAAATAGAGTTTAAATAACAGCATAAACGAGTCCATGACTCTTGCTGTACCCGACACTAAATGCCGCGCTGCAAGCTCTGCTAAGCCAAGCGCAAGTGCTAAACCTGGTATAAATACAATAATGGCCGAAAGTACCACCAAGCGTATGTTTATTTCAGGTGTTATATACACGCTTACTGCACAGGCAAGTATTGCCGATATTATGGCTACCAATGGCTCAAGCATATGGGCTACGCGTTTTGAGCGTCCCGACCAAAGCACAAACAAATAAACAACTAAAGTAAGAAGCGATGACCAAATAACATCAGTCCAGCTAGTACCCATTAACATTGCAAACGCACCACCAGAAGTTGCAAACGCAACGCCCGTAACAAGTTTATTGTATGGGTTTGGCATGTCGTAGATAGCATCTAGCTGGGCGTCAACTTCTTGTAAAGTTAGCTTGTCGTCAAGCATTTGGTTTACAAGGTCGTCGGTGTCGGCAAGTGAGCCTAAATCGTGATCGCCAGGGTCTACACGCGCAACATGGGTGTACTCGTCTTCGTGGCCATCAGTCCAAATAACAAACGTTACCGAAGTTGGCGACATAACAAACGACGATTTAAGTCCTAAATATGTAGCCACTTCCATTAGGTGGGCTTCTAGGCGGTAAGCAGGCGTACCATACTTGTGAAGCATTTTACCCAATTTAACGATAAATTTGCGTTTTTCTGTAAAGGTTGCAGTTTTCAAATCTTTTTGGACCAAATATTGCGATAACTAAGCTAAAAATATAGACAATACAGCTAAAACTGCCCACGTTTGATGGGCGCGATTTTAAACACTAATTGGTGTGTGTCTAGTCATTTTTAATCTAATTTTTTATTTTTTTCAGCTATCCATTGCGACATGTATTGAGTGCTGCGCATTGTATGATGTTTGAGCATTTGGCCTGTAAAGTTTTTTTCGCGATGAGCCTCTAAATCGCTACTTATTGAATCGATTTTTTTAATTAACACCGTACTCAATTGTGCTTTATCGTAAAGCGTATTAAGGAGCGTGTTGCCATCTTGCTGTGCTTGTTCAAAGTCACTTTGATTGGTGTACATTTCAACAGCAGCATTGGCAAAATCGTCGGCGGTGTTGGCTATTTTACCAGGCCATGGTAAATCGTTATGCATGCCCTCTGCACCAATATAGGTGGTAACGCTGGGTGTTTGCATAATCATGGCTTCAAGTAATTTACCTTTAATGCCTGCACCAAAACGAAGTGGTGCTAAACATACGCGTGCGCTTTGCATTACATCAAACGCATTATCGGCCCAGCCTTTTATTAAAAACCCTGTTTTAGGGTTATTTAGTGCCGTGGCTTTTGGTGGTGGGTAAGAGCCATAAATATGTAGTTCTGCTTTTGGGAGTTGCTTGCGAATAAGTGGCCATATTTTTTGCAAATAAAGTACAGCATCCCAGTTTGGTGCGTGTCTAAAGTTACCTATGGTCATAAAGTGCTGGCGCTGCTCAAACGTTTTTGTACTTGTAGGCAGTGAGCTTAAATCGACCATAAATGGTAAATGGTGTAATAAGCTTGGCTCTATTTTAAATACGCTGTTTAGCAGGCTCATTTCATAACTTGAAATAATTAAGCTTAGGTCGCAGCGTAAAATAGCGGCAATTTCTCGTTTTGCTATGTCTGAGTGTAAATCGCTGGTTGTAAACTCGCGCTCACCTTTAAACGCTTCGTGACGTGCATTACGTAGGCATTGTAAATCTTCGGTATCGAGAATTTTAATGGCATTTGGGCAATGTTTATCGACGCGCCAGCCAAATTGTTCTTCCATCATAAAACGGTCAAACATGACTATGTCTGGGTTATAAGCTTTAACGTATTCGTCAAAGCTATCGCAGTTTAGTGCAATGCTTTGGCTGGTTATACCAAAGTCGTCAAGGTTTACCATGTGGTCGGTGCGCTGCGCGGGCGTTGCAAATTCAACGTCCCAGTTTTGCGCTCTAAATGCATTTAATAACGACATCATGTGCGTTCCCGCAGCAGACGAATTTGGCTCTGGCCATACGTAGCCAATTACCAGCACTTTTTTCATTGGCTAGAATCTCTAATTTGTAAGTTTACATTTACCAGTGTTTTTACTGGCGGGACTGTATTTTGTAGTAGCTCTTGGAGTATTAAAAGGCACCGCTTAGCTATATCAGTTGTACTAATAGCCACGGTGGTTAAGTGATTATTTATAACCGCGCTATTAGGAATGTGGTGGCAACTCACTACTTTAATAGAGTGATGAGTTAATGAGTTAATAGCGGCAATAACACCTTGAGCAATAATATCGTTTGCACACACCACTGCGTTTAATGTGGGTTTGTGTTTATATGCTTCCATAAATGCATTTTTAGCGCTAAGGGCTGTGTTTACTGCGCAGTCAATGGATGCTAATGGTGTAATGCTGTGCTGCGCGCATGCGGTATTAAAGCCACTTTGCAGTGCTTGTGAATCACTTAAAGTAAGTTCACTGCCTATAAATGCTATGTTTGTCACGCCTTGTGCGAGTAAATGCATACTGGCTACGTGGCTGGCTTTTTTATAGTCGGGTAATACACACGGAGCTGCGCTAAAGGGCACTTCACTCATTAAGGTAATTACTTTGTGTTGCGCGCTGAGCGCATCAAGCCATTTGGGGCAAGTATTAGCAACGGGGCAAATAATAAATGCAGCCGCGTTGTATTCTTTTAAGTTTTTAACTGCGTTTGCTTGTAGCTCAAGGCTATTATTACTGCTTACAATCATGGCTTGTAAGCCATTGTCGTTTAACAAAAGTTCTAAGCTGGTAGCAAGGTGTGCCATAGCTGGGTTAGTTAAATCATTTATTACTATGGCCACTAAGTTAGATCGTTTTGAGCGCATAGCAGCGGCATCACGATTATAAACGTACCCTAGCTCATCTATCGCTTTGAGTATTTTTTGTTTACTTTTATTGCCCACTTTATCGCTTTGGGTAAGCACCAACGATACGGTTGATTTTGATACACCAGCACGCTCTGCAACATCAAAAATGGTGACTGATTTGGCTTTGTTATGCATTGTATTTTAAGTACCGCAGTGGTGAATAAATAGCGCTGTAGTTTAGCTTAATCAGCACTATTAAGTCATCTTTTAGAGGTGTTTAACTTACCTTAATACTTTATGAACAAAGCAAAACGTGTTTATATACGCCTATAAGAGTAAAAAATAACAAAAGGATAAAAACATGAGCGCTTTTAGGCTGTTAGTTGCCTTTATTTGTTGTGCGGCATTGGTGCCAACAAGTTACGCCGAGCAGGGCTATCAAACCCCATCACCCGAACTTGCAGCATTGGTTGACGCTAAGTTAGCACCCACTAGTTACTTATCGAGCGATGGCCAGTGGCTAGCGCTTTTTGAGCGCAAACGTGTAGTAACCCTTGATGAACTTGCAAAAGAAGAGCTTAAGCTTGCTGGTATTAAGCTAAACCCCGCTAATTTTTCGCGCTCTCGTGTGAGTGCCAAATTTAGTGCTGTGGAGCTAAAGCATGTTCAAAGCGGGTCGGTTATTAGTATTAATAACTTACCTAATGGCATTATCCGCTCACCTAAATGGTCATCTAATAGTAAATATTTAGCCTTTGTTGTTGAGCAACCAACCCAAGCCAACTTATGGCTTTACAGCGTTGAAACCAAACAAGCAAAAGAGTTAACTAGTGCTGCGTTAAATTCGGTACTAACTGCATCGCCATATAAATGGCTGCCAGATAGCAGCGCCATTGTTGCAAATCTTGCTGTTAATTTTGGTAAACCAAGGCTTGAAAATAACAGCCAAAATGTAGTGCCTGTTATTCAACAAAGTACTGGCGAAAAAGCGCCAGCACGTACTTACCAAAATTTATTAACCAGCCCGTTTGATGAATCACAGTTTAAGTTTTACGGCCAAGGGCAATTGGCTTACATAACGCTTGATGGCAATACTCAAGCAATAGGTAGCCCTTCTTTATTTAAATCGTTTTCAGTATCACCTGATTCTACCAATATTTTAGTTGCCGGTATTAATGAGCCGTTTTCGTATCAAGTGCCTTACAGCCGCTTTGCAAGCACGTGGCAAATATGGGGCATGCGCGGCTATGCATTAGCAGAGCTGGCAAAACAGCCACTTGCCGATAATATTCCACAAGGTTACGACAGTGTACGCACTGGCCGCCGTAATTTTGAATGGCGAGCCGATCAAGGTGCTGAAGTTATTTGGGCCGAGGCGCAAGATGGCGGCGACATGAAAACCGACGTTGAGCATCATGATTATGTTTACAGCTTACGTGCACCATTTAAACGCGAGCCTAAATTATTTGCCAAAGTAGAGCGCCGTTATGCGGGAATGGAGTGGGGCAACGAAAACGTAGCAATGCTGACAGACTGGCGCTTTAGCGATCGCCAAGTACGTACTTACATAGTGCAACCACGAAATGCCGACAGAAACCGCGTGCTATTTTCAGAGCGTAGTTACAACGATGCGTACAAAGACCCAGGTAATGCAATTTACGAGCGCAATGATTTAGGCGCAAACGTAATTAAAATTGTAGGCGGGCGTTATATTTACCTGCGCGGTAATGGTGCTTCAGAGCAAGGTAATGTGCCGTTTTTAGATAGGTACGATGTTAAAACAAATAGCAGCAAGCGTTTATGGCAATCACAAGCGCCATACTATGAGCGTGTTCGTTCACTACTTGATGACGAAGGTGAGCGCTTTATTACTATTCGTGAATCTAAAACTGAGCAACCTAACTTTTTTATACGTGATTTAGATAACGACACGTTAACGCAATTAACGACATTTGAGCACCCGTACCCTGCATTTAAAGGCGTAACTAAAGAGCAATTACGTTATAAACGCGACGACGGTGTTGAGCTTTCGGGCACGCTTTATTTACCACCAGGGTACGATAAAACACAAGGCCCGTTACCGGTACTTATGTGGGCTTATCCACTTGAATACAAAGATAAAGCCGTTGCATCGCAAGTACGCGAATCGCCTTATGCGTTTACCTACATTGGTTATTGGGGCCCAATGCCTTACCTTGCTAAAGGGATTGCCGTGTTTGACGACCCTAAAATGCCAATAGTGGGTATTGATGGCAGCGAGCCAAACGATAACTTTAGAAAGCAGTTAGCATCAAGTGCGCAAGCAGCTGTTGATGTATTAGTTAAAAAAGGCATTGCCGATAAAAACAAAATTGCCATAGCAGGGCACTCGTATGGTGCATTTATGGTTGCTAACTTATTGGCTCATAGCGATTTATTTAAAACAGGTATTGCCCGCAGTGGCGCGTATAACCGCACATTAACACCGTTTGGTTTTCAAGGAGAAGAGCGTGATTTTTGGCAAGCACAAAGTGTGTACGCTGATATGTCGCCGTTTTTCCATGCTGAAAAAATTAACGAGCCAATGCTAATGATCCACGGCCAAGAAGACCCTAATTCGGGCACCTTCCCAATGCAAAGTGAGCGCATGTACGCAGCCCTTAAAGGTTTAGGTAAAGATGCTCGCTTAGTAATGCTCCCTTATGAAGCACATGGTTACCGTGCGCGTAAAAGCTTATTACATGTGTTGTGGGAACAAGAACAGTGGTTAGATAAGTATTTGTTAAATGATACAGCAGAGCCAGTAGAGGTTATTACTGACCCCGTGGTAAGTGCTGGTCAATAGTAATAAAAATGAGTAAGCAACAGCGCGGCTACTTATAGCCGCGTTTTTGCTTTTAATATGAGAGTAAATTAATGATTGATGTAGCAGCACTTGCGGTTTTTATTCCTACGTTCTTTTTTGTGTCGATAACGCCTGGTATGTGTATGACCCTTGCCATGACACTCGGTATGAGCATTGGCGTGCGCCGCACATTATGGATGATGATAGGCGAGCTGTTAGGTGTCGCAAGTGTTGCCATAGCTGCGGTATTAGGTGTTGCAAGCGTAATGCTAAATTACCCAGATGCGTTCGCTATTTTAAAGTGGGTAGGCGGTGCGTACTTAATTTATATTGGCGTTAACATGTGGCGAGCCAAAGGAAAAATGTCGGTCGATACCTCAAAACCAAGTGACGTAAGTCGCCAATCGTTATTTACGCAAGGTTTTGTAACCGCAATTGCTAACCCTAAAGGGTGGGCGTTTATGATTTCACTACTGCCACCCTTTATAAGTGTTGAGCATGCTGTAGCCCCTCAGCTTTTAGTATTGCTTGGCGTTATAATGACCACCGAGTTTTTAAGTATGTTAGCTTACGCAACAGGCGGTAAAAGCTTACGTTTATTTTTAAGCCGTGGTGATAATATTAAATGGATGAACCGTATTGCTGGTAGCTTAATGGGGTTAGTTGGAATTTGGCTTATTTTTGGTTAGCTCAAAAAGTGGTTGATATTGTCAATTAATTTGTTATAGTTGATTTTGTCATCTATTTTACGCTTAAGGCATGCCCAAAAATGAGTACACCCGTATCAGCAAACCCAGTAATGGTTGAGCCTAAAAAAACACCTGTAATTTATAAAATACTGGTTATGGTAAGTATTATTACCTTAATTGGCGGTACTCTAACTGGCATTATGACTTATGTGAATGTGGGTGTTACAGAGCATTTTTATGCAGATTGGTTTACCTCATTTATAAGTGCAGTATTGGTTATGGCGCCTGTTGGTTTTGTAATGATGACCTTAATGCATAAGCTAGTTAATAAGTTATTGCCTAGTAGTAGCGAGCTAAAACGTAATTTAGTGATTAGTGTTTTTATGGCGCTGATCATGGAGTCGGTTATGGCGTTTGTTACCGCTACTAATAATATTGGCTATGCAGATATGCGTGTATTTGTAACTGGATGGGCTGAAGGGTTATTAGCCGCATTACCAATAGGTTTAACTATAATGCTGATAATGTCGGTTACGGTAAAACCTAAAATAGAACGCTTTTTAAAAAGCTAAAAACAAAAAAGAGCCATTGGCTCTTTTTTGTTATTTAGTGTTTACCTGTTCTTTAAATTGCGCCATTCAAAAAAGGTGCTGTTAGGCTTATTTTAGATTGGGCTACCTCTGTAGGTTTCCCTTGCGCTACAATTAAGCCGCCTTCTTCACCAGCACCGGGTCCTACATCAATTACCCAGTCACTATTGCGGGCTACTTGCATATCGTGTTCAACCATAATGACGGTATTGCCAGCATCAACTAATTTATTTAACTGCGCCATTAACATTGATACATCCGATGGATGCAGGCCTGTCGTTGGCTCATCAAGAATATAAAGGGTGTTACCGCGCTGCGCACGTTGTAGTTCAGTTGCTAATTTAATACGCTGCGCTTCACCGCCCGAAAGCTCAGTGGCAGGTTGCCCTAAACGTAAATACCCAAGACCTACTTGCATAAGTGCATCGAGTGCTCGCAGTATCGCAGGTTCATTTTCAAAAAAGGTATACGCCGATTCAACCGTTAAATTGAGGATATCGCTGATGTTTTTATCACGATATGTAACCTCAAGTGTTTGCTCGTTATAACGTTTACCATGACATACTTGGCAAGGTGAATAAACGCTAGGTAAAAACAGTAGTTCTATACTTACAAAGCCAACGCCTTCACAGTTTTTACAGCGACCCTTAGCAACATTAAATGAAAAGCGACCAGCATCATAACGGCGTTCTTTTGCTTTTTGGGTTGAAGCAAATAGTTTACGCACGTGATCAAACAAGCCCGTATAGGTAGCTAAGTTTGAACGAGGGGTACGGCCAATCGCTTTTTGATTTACGGTAATCAGGCGGCTTATATTATTTATTCCTTCAATGATTTTTCCGCTGGTGTGTGTTTGCAGTTCTTGTTCGAGTAAGTCGGCTTCGTCGGTGGGGGCTTCCGGTATTACTTTTTGCCCAAGTGCTTCGTAAACAAGTTCTACTAACGCTTGGCTTACTAGGCTTGATTTACCCGAGCCCGAAACCCCAGTAACGGTTGTCATAACACCCAGTGGAAATTCTGCATTGAGTTTTTTAAGATTGTTACGCTCAATATCAGCTAATTTTAACCACGCTTTTGGCTGCCTTTGCTCCTTTTTTTGCGCGCTGTTTTGAGTAGACTCTTGACTGGCGTTTTTAGCAAAAAGGTGGCGGGCAGTGTGCGAATTTTTTACTTTACTTAACCCTTCAACAGGGCCGCTGTAAATAATGTTGCCACCATGCACACCTGCATCAGGGCCTACATCAACAATCCAATCGGCATGTTTAACAACGCTAACATCGTGCTCAACAACAAATACAGAATTGCCAGCCGCTATTAACTCGTCGAGCGCTTTTAAAAGTGCTTGTGTGTCGGCAGGGTGTAAACCCGCTGAAGGTTCATCTAGCACGTAAACCACCCCAAATAATTTAGAGCGAATTTGTGTGGCAAGTCGCAATCGTTGTAGTTCTCCGGGTGAGAGCGTTGGCGTTGTACGCTCAAGCGACAAGTACCCTAAACCAAGCATGGTTAGTGCTTCAATACGGGTGAGTATATCGCTGGCAATGCGCTGCGTAACAATGGCTTGCTCTGGATTTTTTGTATTTTTATTTACTTTGGTATTGGCGGCGTTACTTAGTTTTTTAGCAAGCTCGTTTAATGTAAGTTGAGATAGCTCGCCAATATCGAGCCCTGCAAATTTAACACTTAACGATGCTTGTTTTAATTTTTTACCTTGGCAAGTAGGGCACTGCGATATTTGCATAAACTGCGATACGCGCTTTTTAGTACGCGGGCTTTGGGTAGTAGCAAAAGACTGTAAAACAAAGCGTTTAGCGCTTGAAAAAGTTCCCATGTAGCTTGGATCTTCGTTATTTTTTATCGCATTCTGTGTTTGCTCATAGGTGTAATCTGGGTATACCGGCACAGTAGGTGTTTCGTCGGTAAATAAAATCCAATCCCGTGCTTTTTTAGAAAGTTTGTTCCAAGGTGTGTCTATGTCATAACCAAGGGAAGTAAGAATACGGCTTAGGTTTTTACCTTGCCATGCTGGTGGCCACGCTTCAATGGCGCGCTGGCGAATAGTTTTTGTATCGTCTGGCACAAGTAGCTTTTCGGTTACTTCAAACACTCGGCCTATTCCTGAGCATTCTGGGCACGCACCTTGTGGCGTATTCGGCGAAAACGCATCAGCATAAAGTATACCTTGGTCTTTTGGGTATTCACCTGCGCGTGAGTAAAGCATACGTAGCGCGTTAGAAATAGTTGTTATGCTGCCAACGGATGAGCGAACCGACGGTGCGCCGCGTTGCTGCTGCAAAGCAACGGCAGGCGGTAGCCCTTCAATAGAATCAACATCGGGCTCATCAACTTGATCTATCAACCTTCGGGCGTAAGGCGATACTGAATCAAGATAACGGTGCTGCGACTCAGCAAACAGCGTTCCAAACGCAAGCGACGACTTTCCAGAGCCCGATATTCCTGTAAAAACAACCAATGCGTTACGAGGTAAATCAACGTCTACATTTTTTAAGTTGTGAACGCGTGCCCCTCTTACTTGAATGCTATTACTGGGATCAGATAAATCCATTGTTGAGTTTTTATGTGTGCTTGCCATACGTTTATACTCCTGTTTAATCGCGCTTTTTACTTTAAGTTAGCTTTGAATTATTTACTCTTATCACTCGTTATTACCTTAAAGTAGCGCAAGCACACTGAATGAGCGCTTAGTCTGTAGTGGCGCAGCCAAAGCGCTGGATAAAATTACGATGATTGTTTGTTTACATAATAGGTATGGAATGCGAATATAATTTAAACAGTTATTGTTATGTAATTTATTAGGTAATTTACTAGGTATTTTACTAGGTAATAAAAAGGAACTCACAGTGAATAAAGCCTTAGTGATCATTTTATTGGTGCTTTCGTGGGCAACCCAAGCCGACTCGATCAACGCGCTAAATGTTGACCGTGCAGTACCAAATAGCATGCACTTATCGTTTGCAAACGATAGCAACATAACCCCTAAAAAAGGGGATTTTAAAATCGTTAATTATGTATTAATGAGCAATGAAGAGGGCGAACGCTGGGCTGTTATAACACTTACTAACTTATCGTCAGGCAATCGAGAATTAGGCGAGGAGCACTTACTTGCACTTTTTGCTGACGGCAGCCGATTTATGCCAATGGAATTTAAACTCGGTTTTAAAGGCAACGAAACACAATCGGTAACTGTATCGTTTGCCGATTATAAATTCCCTATTTTAAGTGTGTATTCGAGTAACGACCAGTAGCATATAGGATAAGTTAAATATGCAGCAATTGCTTTAACTTATCTGCGCCGGCTCTGCTGGTGCTTAGTTCAGATTTAATATCGTCATTTACAATCACCATAAGTTTGCCATTAAACCAGCGCTGTATTTCTTTAATGTGGTCAATATTAACCAAATAACTGCGGTGGATTCGTACAAAGTTATGTGCTGCTAAAGCATGCTCAAGCTGATCAAGTGTATCGCTTAAATGATGAAATGTATCGCCATTCCACGCCAAACTATTGCCCTGCTCCGATTTAATAAATTTAATATTACTAGGGGAGAGTAAAAATATCCGCTCACCGTTTTTACTAATGAGCTTATTTATAGTGTTTTTGGTTAATGTAAACGTTTGCTCGTTGGGTTCGTGATTGACTAGGGTATGTGCACGTTGTTGCTCTATTTGCTGCTGCGCTTTGGCGAGAGCTTTTTTTAGCCTAGCAATAGGAAAAGGTTTGAGTAAGTAGTCAGTTGAGGCGTGCTCAAAAGCTTCAATAGCAAATTGGTCATACGCGGTTGTGTAAATAATAATGGGCTGGTAGTTAAGTAAATCAATAAGCTCAAGGCCGTTAATTTCAGGCATTTGAATATCAAGTAATACCACATCAGGGGTCAGCTCATTGATTAATGTAATAGCCTCTTTGCCATTTGTAGCCATAGCCACCACTTCAACATGCTCCATTAAACTTAATTGATGGCTTAATTTTTCGCGAGCGGGAAGCTCGTCATCGGCAAATAATACGCGCATTTTAGTAATAGTATGTTGCTGTTTTTTGCTGTTCATAGTGCTAGCTCCAACGTAACCACTGCACCATTATTATTGCTCAGTAGTACCTTACTTTTACCAAGTTGTTTGACGCGCTTGAGTATGTTTTTCATCCCTACACCATTGCCATGCCCGTGCTTTATTACATCGCTCGAAAAACCCTTACCATTATCGCTAATTTGTATTTTAACGCCGTTTGGAAGCTCACTCAGGGATATATTAAGTATTAGCGAAGTTTGGTTGGCGTTGTGTTTAATGGCGTTTTCAATAATTGGCTGAATCAGTAGCGGTGGTAGCGATATGTCTTTAAGCCTATTGGGAATATGGTAATTAACCTGAAGTTTATCGCCAAAGCGTGCTTTTTCAATATTTAAGTATTTTTCTATTATTGTAAGCTCTTGCTGTAAAGGTATTTGCTGTTGCTCGGCGGTATCAAGGGAGTACCTCAAAATATCAGCAAGCTCATGCAGTACTTCATCGGCTAAATCAGGGTTTGTATGAATATAGGCCGAAATTGTATTTAAGCTATTAAACATAAAGTGAGGGTTTAGTTGATATCGTAATGTAGCAAGTTGGGCTTGTTTAAGTGCGTGTTTTTCGGCTGTTGCGCGTTTTTTATTTTCAATAAAAATACTGGTAAAGTAAATACACGATCCCCAAAGTAAGCCGTTAAATACAACAAATACTCCCATCGATTTATGCCCATCAAAAAGCTGTGTGAGTAATATATCGGTAAGCACATTACCAAGTGCCATAAATACAACTGCAATTAACCATTCAAATGCTATTTTGTTAATGTGTTTATTGCGAAGGTAAAAAATAACTGCTGCCGCACTCCAAACAGGAAGCCAGTAAAAAGTTACGAACCACACAGTTGCAGCGAGTGCACTACCAGTAGTAAAGGGGGCGGAGTTCGCGATTATTAGCCCAAGGGCATAAGCAATATCTACAATAAGTAGAATAAAAAAGCTGTATTTATAAAAAGGATGTTTGAGCATAATAGGTGCTTCTTTTTGTAAGTGATTAAACCATAACAAAAAACAGTCAAAACCCAAATGATTTTGTGTTTTGACTGCTACTCATTTAAAAGTAAGTTAGCTCTCTGATTTGTAGTGTGTTTTTTAATGACTCAATGCTTGCGCCTGGCATTTTACGCCACATTAAGTTAACCCCAGTTAATTCTGTTGCCGACCACGTAACTGGGCTACCAAAACCAAATTGTTTAAGTGTAGTGAAGGGAATATCAAGCGTGGTCCATTCATCGCGCGGCTTTAAAAGTACACTAAAGTGATCCCAATCTTTTACATCACTATGATAAACAGACAAAGCAAAAGGCGTGGTAGACCCTTTATACGTTAAGCGCACACCTTTAAATGCTGAAGCATCAGCCGGTGATGTAAATTTTATTTCAGCGCCTGCCCACGCGCCAAAGCTTGTTGGCTTTGTAATAGTTGTATCTATAGTTAAGCTATTTTTATGCGTGGTAAGCGTTGCCACAGACTGACCACCCATTACCGAGTCGCTTAAGGCTTGCCATGGTGTATCACCGGTGAAATCATCAATAACATGCTGCGCTTGGCTGCTTTTAATTACTTCATTACAAGTGGGGCCTTGTGGCTTTATGGCTTTGTTTTGAGCAATAAGCGCTGGGCGGTCTACTTGTATACCTGCTTTATAAACCTCTGAGATTGTGTGAATATGGTTTATATCATCAAGTGGGTTTTGCTTAAGCAGTATAAAGCTTGCCTCAAAGCCTTTAGCAAGCTTACCAATACTATCTGCTTTATTGATCGCTTGTGCGCCGTTAACCGTTGCCGCATTAATTATTTCACCATTAGTTAGGCCCGCTTTTTTAAGTGCATCTAACTCGTTATGTAACCCTGTTCCATGGATTGTGTATGGGTTTCCGGCATCAGAGCCGGTGCCTATAGTGATATTAGCTTTATGTAACTTTTGAATATTTGCATAAGCGGTTTTACGTTCACTCCATGCGTGTTCTTTCCATTTTGAAGGCGCAGGCACATTTTCAAACAAGCACTCTTGAAGCTTTTCGGGAATGGTTTTTAGTAACTCGTTTTGTGAGCTAATAGTATGGTTATGCTTTTCATCGCTATGGTTGTGGTACACCGCAAGGGTAGGAATGTAGGTTACATTATGCTGTTTCATTAGCGTAATAAACTCATCATCTATCGCTTCGCTATTAATACCGTGGGCTAAAGCCGTTGCACCGGCCTTAATAGCGCGTTTGCCATCATCTAGTGTAGAAACATGCACAAAATACGGTAAATTAGCCGCTTTAGAGCGCTTACCAAGATCGCTTAATTGGCTATCAGTCAACGATTTACCCACACCGCCAAAGGTTTCAATAACCGCTTTAGTTACATGGGGTTGGGTGCTTATATGTTTTTTCCATAGCGCTGCTATGTCTTCATTTTTGGCAATTTCGTAAGCGTTGCCACCAAACTGCGTGCCATGCCCGCCAGGGTTGGTAAACAATGTACCTGCATAAAAAAGGTTAGGGGTTAGTTGGGCTTCTTCTAATTGAGCGGCTTCGTTTAGAGTTTGCTCAAACGAAAACAAATCAACAATGTTAGTTACGCCTAAATACAAATTAGAATTAAAGTGCGATTTAACCGGCAAATACTGAAACTCAGTAAAGTTACTGCCTGATGAACCCAAATGTACATGTAAATCAATTAAACCAGGTATTGCATATTGGTTGTTGGCATCAATAGTTTTATCGGCGTTTTGTAGTGGGTCGGTCGCTTTGGCAACGTTTACAATTTTACCATCGTCAATATAAAGCGAACTCGGCGCAGAAAAGCTTTGCGAATTACTTTGGTATACACGAATGTTGTCGACTCGCAGGTCAATGGCATGCGCACTAAAGTGGCTTGTTAAACTCAGTGCTATAACTGTTTTTGTAATAATGTTCATGACTATATTCCTTATCAAAATAGGTATTTGGCGTTTTGTTGATAAGGAATTTAGCGAGTTTTTTAACCTGCTTCATTAATGTTTATCTGAATCGACATTTTTTGCCGTTGAACCGACACTAAAGTAAGTAAACGTAGTGGTGCGCTCAGACTAACTGAACTAAATATTATGAATTAGCGATAGATCCCTTCGGCGGGTATGCCTATTTTAAGACAGGGTTTTAAAATTTAATCTTGTTTGAATGACTTTTAAAGGCGGCTAGGAGCGATTAACAGCCGCTCAAGCATCTTGTAATTGGAATCCATTTTTCTCTATAGCTGACGTTCGAACCTGCTTTACTAATGCTAACTATTAGCCGAAAGCTGACATTAGTTTTTGTAAAAGAATAAACAGATTATTGGTAATTCAAACCAATATATACTGCATGTTTGAGGGCTAGTGTAAGCTCGTTGCTGCCTTTGAACTTCCATCACTTGATGCTCATTTGAGCCTAAAGCAGTCAGTAATGAATTCGGTTTCAAGATCACTTTGTGAGTATAGAAGACGCTAGCATTTAATTTTTACACAGATTTCTAATGAATTAATCATGTCAAATTACTGAAAATTATTAATAATAATGTAAATTAACAACTTAAATCGAGCAACCGTTAGTCAACAAAATTGACCCATTACTAACATTCTTTTTTTGAGGTGGTTTAACTATGGATGCCCTAGTTATGCTATGGGTGATTTTAGCAATTAAACACTAAACTCTTCCCTAAGCGAGTGACAAAATTGGATCAAACGGGCACCTTTAAAGCTTTTGGGCTGGAAGACCTGCCTGATGGGGAAATTTTGCCATAGATTGACAGCTTAGTTATATTTAGGATGTCTAATTTGGTTCGTCTCTCAAAATGAAAAACTAACTTGCTAGCACCAAATAAAATGTTTAAATTTAGCTGTTTAGCCTAATTGCAACCGCTGGTTGACAAATTAACAACTTGACTTGCTGGTCTGCAACTACCTGACTTTCTATGCTTACCGCTCAACAACAAATGAAGGAATGAACTTTATGATTTTAGCAGAAAAGATTGTCAGATTAAGAAAACAAGTTGGTTGGTCGCAGGAAGAATTGGCTGAAAAGATGAATGTTTCTAGGCAGTCAGTGTCTAAGTGGGAAAGCACTAATAGCATACCTGATTTAAATAGGATAATTATGTTGGCGGAGCTTTTTGACGTATCTACTGACTTTCTACTAAGAGATGAGAATGAAGCTTTTGATTCTCATGATGAAAATAAAAAGCCTGATATCATTCAAATTAGTTTAGAACAAGCAGCAAAATATATTGAAAATAAGATGGAAGTGTCAGCCTTAATCACTAAAGGAGTTATACTTTGTTTATGCTCAGTAGTACCTTTGTTTTTCTTCTTGGCAATGGCTGAAACCAATCGATTGAACCTGACAGGCAATATCGCAGCAGCGATAGGAGTTGTGTGTATTGTAGTTATGGTCTCTATGGGAATAAATTTTTTTCTCAGAGCCAACCAATATGAAAGCGATATAGCGGTAATAGATAATGAAGCATTTGAATTAGCCTATGGTGTACATGGTGTTTTCAATGAAAAATTAACAAAGTTCAGACCTACCTATAATCGAAGATTATCGTTGGGTATATTTATGTTCATTATCAGTTTTGCACCTCTTATGTTTGCTAGTATGCTTTTCAGAGGCCCAAGTATAACTCTAATGATGCTAATTGTACTTATGCTCATCATAGCCGCTGGGATATACATTGTGTCTCCTGTTGCGGCTAAATACGAGGCTTATAACAATATTCTAAAAGATGGGCCTCTAGATACTGTAAAGAGTAGACGTGTAAAACGTGCTGAAAAACTCGCTGCATTCTACTGGCCTTTGCTAATCGCTATCTTTCTTGGTTGGAGCTTATGGACTATGGATTGGGGCGTAACTTGGATAATTTGGCCTGTAGGGGCTGTACTTTTCGCTGCACTGGTTGGATTAATGGAGTTGCTGGATAAAGAAGAGTGATGAACATGATATGCATCTTTATCAGCGATACAAAAACCTAATCTTAACCAGTAACTTTCTAATATGGCAGAGATTAGGGGGATACAAATAAGTCATCTAAATATAAATACTTGAACAACCGCTATGCTGGCATTTACGATCATCAATCTAGACCTAAATATAAATACTTGAACAACCGCTATGCTGGCATTTACGATCATCAATCTAGACCTAAATTCAAATACTATAAATGGCACTTTAGCGAAGTTCGGCTGTGAGCGTGAGGCAGACTGTGAGAAATTATGATGTATGAAGTCAATACTCGTCTCCTTGGTTATTACATTTTATGAACGTTCGTTACGAGCGTTCATGTTTTTTACTTTATATAAATGAATTATACCCTATGGTAAGCTTTTAAAAGCATTGTCAATGCTCTTAAGCTACATAGATTTAATAGGTACTCTTAATTGCTTTTGAGGTTTGATGGTTTGCATTAATAGGCATAGTGATACCAAAGCCACACCTATCCAACCAATTATCTTAAACCTTTCACCAATAACGAAAACGGCTAAAACAGTTGCAACTAATGGTTCTATTAAGGTAATTAATGTCGCTTTACTTGCATTTATATAATTCAAGCCAAAACCAAATAATAAGTATCCTAAAAACATTGGAATTACTGCCATATACAAAGATACCAATGCATTGGTTGCGCTTGAAAATAAGTTATCACCTGTAAACCATAATGAAGGGAGTAACAATAAAGCAGCACAACCAAACAGTCCTGACATTGACGATTTCGAATGAACTCCACTTTCAATTAAACTCCTTGCTGCCCATGAATAACCTGCATAGGTTAATCCAGCAATACACCCCAAAAGAATACCCAGGCTCTGTTGATTAATACTGTATGAAGGATCATTACTCTGATCTCTACCTAACGTTAATAAAGTAATACCTATAGCTCCAATAACAAAACTCAGTACCCATTCCAGTGATATATTTTTTTTACTAATTAGGCTTTCAAGGATTGCAGCAAAAAAAGGTGCCGTAGCAATTGAAACTACAGTGCCAATTGCAACACCTGATAAACGCATTGAAGTATAAAATGCTAATGGATAGATAGCGACAGAAGCGGCACCTAAAAGTAATACCTTAGGCTGTGAAATCATGAGCTTATAATCTATAAATAACGTTTTTCGTGCTGTAATAACAAGTAGCACTCCCCCTATTCCCATAGAGAATGCACCAATTGCAAACGAACTCACATCAGGGGAATAGCTTGCTGCGGTGCCTGTTGTTCCCCACAAAAAACTAGCAATAATGATAGCAATTACACCTTTAAAACTTCCGTGATGACTTTGCATAGTG
The DNA here is from genome assembly GCF_014164415.1 of Pseudoalteromonas sp. SG43-1. Classification (NCBI taxonomy): domain Bacteria; kingdom Pseudomonadati; phylum Pseudomonadota; class Gammaproteobacteria; order Alteromonadales; family Pseudoalteromonadaceae; genus Pseudoalteromonas; species Pseudoalteromonas sp. SG43-1. The sequence goes on from NZ_JACJFD010000028.1 coordinate 45,413, forward strand.
ATACCTGTTTTTTATTATTTCAATACAGAAATTGTATGCTAATGATGAAAGGAGTTTTTAACAATTAAGACGCTATCGTTGACAATAAAGACTAAGTTTACTTTTTGAATTTATTAGGTGGTAGGCCAAAGAATTGTGAAAACTTTCGGCTAAAGGCTGACGGCTCTTTGTAGCCTACTTTTTCACCAATGATTGATAGTGGATAATCTGTGTGTGTTAGTAAAGCTTGCGCTTTTTCCATACGAAGTTTGGTTACGTATTTCATCACAGTCATATTTGTTTGTTGCTTAAATAGTTTCTTAAACTGCGTTTCGCTTAGAAAAGCAGATTCAGCCAGGCGTTTAATGTGAAGTTGCTCTGCAATATTTTGCTCTATGAAGGATATTGCTGTACCAATACGGTTATCTACTTTTGGCAATAAAGGTTGCTCTGCAAGCAGTAAACTGAACATTTCAAACATCGCCTGTTCTAATTGAGCATTAACTTTATTTTCTAATTGGTTTTCGATAAAGGTTAAGTAACTTTTAAGGGATGAGTTAATTGCAAAAACAATACAGTGAGAAGATGAAATATTTAGGGGTAGGTTTTTCATGTCCACAACTACAAATCTAGCTTCAGTATCTGCAGTGAACAAGTGCTCTTCATTGGCTTTAACTACAACACATTCACTTGGCGCAACTTTACCATTGAAATCACCAACGCATATATTTATGACACCACGTAAAGGTAAAACCAATTGATTAAAGTGATGTGAGTGACGGGTTGGTTTTGTGCTATAAGAACGAATGGATAATAGATTTTTCATAATAACAGAAATGTATGGCCTTATTTCATCCTGATTTTGGTTATACATAGTAGAGCAATGGATGACAAAGTGAAGTGTTAGTTTTATTGGCTCTTTAACTTAAACCTCAATGACTGCAATGGTGTGTGAGTTCACATGGCTTAGCAGTCCCACTAAAGGCTTTGAAAGGTAATATCTGCTGTTGGCATTCTCCGCCACTCCACAACATAAAATGTAGATAATAATTGGCAAGGTATTTTACTGTGTCGGATGGCGCTTCGCTTATCCGACCTACACGTACACAAAGCCGCTTATTTGGCGTCTCTCACCGGTAAAATAAAGCGTTTACTCAATACTAATACCTTGTTTTAAAAGGTACTCCACTGCTTTATCAGTATGTGGCTTAAATGCTTTCCAACGGCCGATTGCTTTATTGTTAAGTGGTTGGCGTACTTGTACTTTACTGGCGGTAGAGACCGGTGCGGTGTTTAAGTGAAAATCTATACATTGCTCCTGCCACTCTAAGTTACAAAAGCTGACTAACTCTTTAATTTGTTGCTCGGGCTGTGCGACTAATTCTTCGTATTTTACTAATTTTATATTGCTGTGCAGGGTACTAAAGTGCTGCATTAGTTTGTAAAAACGGCTGTAAAATTTTGCTGTGTCGAGTAAATCGAGCGAGTACGCGTAGTAGGGGTTATTAATGGTAAATAATTGGCGATAGTTGCCAATACAGGTGTCCATTGGATCGCGCAGCATACAAATTATTTTGGCGTTTGGCAGTGCTTTGGTTATTAAATCGATATAAAAAAAGTTAAACGGGAGCTTATCAATAAAGTGTTTATGGCTGCCTGTTATTACGCGTGTTGCGTTTAAATAGGTTGACCCAAGCTGATTAAAATCAAGCTCGTAGGCTTTACTGAGCGTTTGAGTGTCGAGCACATGGGGTGTTTGTGCTTGGCTCAGCTTTTTAACACTTAGGCCAAAGTCTTGTAATTCACCGGCTGATTGCACGTCGCTGTGGCTCGATAAAATACGCTCAACCAATGTGGTTCCAGAGCGGGGCATGCCTAATACAAAAATAGGTTCGGCCGTTGGGTTAGCTTGTGTTAGCACTTGTGTGTGCTGCTCACTTAAGCGTTTAATATGTTCAAATAACTCAGTTGAGCTTTTATGATCAAACGGCTGTACAGCACGTTTTACTACTTTACCTTGCTCTAACGCGTTAAAAGCGTCTGAAAACTCACCAATATCTTGATACTCTTTAGCTAAAGCATGGCCAATATGCAGTTTTGCATCGGGGTGTGTTACTTGCTCAAACACGTTTTTTAAGCGTTCAATATGATTGTTTTGTGTACTTACTTTAGTTAAATCACTTAATGCAAAATGACTTTGATGGTGCAGCTGGTTAAGCGCTATGGCATTTTCAAAAGCGTGTTGGGCTTTATCAAATAGCCCTAAAAACTTAGCACTTACACCGTAGTTATAATAAAACTGAGGTTGAGCTTTGTTAGCTGCTGTAGACAGTGTAATAGCGCGCTCAAAGTAGTTAAGTGCTTGCTCGTGAATACCTGCTTGAGTAAGTGCAACGCCGAGTGTGTCGGCATCAAGTGCTTTAGTTATTTGCTTTAATGGCACCGATAGTGCGGTGTTTTTTGCTTTTTGTAATTCGCCAGTAAGTGCGTAACATTTAGCAAGTTGCGCGGTATATTCAATACTTTTGCCAAGGGTGAGGGCTTTTTCGATGAGCTTTATTGCTTTGTGTATTTGCCCAACAGTTAAATTAACCATTGCCAGCAAAAAATACCCATCAGCAAAGTCTGGTTTGAGTGTAACTAACTCCACTAGGGCTTTGTGTGCTTGCTCTATTTTACCTTGGTTTAGGGAGTGTATTGCGCTTTGATGAAGTTGCTTTAAATTTGGCTGCATGGTTTTTGGTAATTATTTTGTGAAAGAAAATAAAAAGGCTCAAATAAATTTGAGCCTTAAAACATTGTTTAAAAATTACTATAAATTATATTTCAAATTTGTAGTTAAATTTAACACCTACCGTAAGCGGGCGATTAATGTAATGGCCGTAGTTACGTTGTATGTCGGCACCATTTGCTGATGTTATATCGGCATCTGAACGACGAACGGATGTAACCGCGTATTTGTTGAATAGGTTATCAACATATAGGGTAGTTGACCATGCATCAGCTGTTAATTTAGCTGATATATTACTTAAGCTGTAACCTGGTAGTGTTTCGCCGTTATCACGAAGCCCAACTCTTGAAAGCACGTCGCTTTGCGCGGTTAAACCGTAGTTAATATCAAGGGTTTTATCGCTAAATACATCTGTTTGATAGTTTACACCCATTGAGAACTGATGCTCTGGAGAGCCAGGTAAACGGTCGCCGTCTTCTGCGCCATCGGTACCATCGGCATTAAACAAAAATGGTGCGTCTGATGTTAGCTCTGCTTTTGTGTAGGCATAAGTTGCATAAACTGAAAACGAGTCAGATAAAATCGCACGGGTTGAAATTTCAATCCCTTTTGCATTTGCGCTGCCTGCGTTTGAAAGGTACGTTAATTGACCTATATCTGTAGCGCCCGTAATTTGTGCATCATCCCAATCGATGTTAAATAACGCGGCGTTAAAGTGTAGTTGGCTTCTAAACCATGTACTCTTAAAGCCTAACTCGTAGTTTGTTGTGGTGTCGGCTTCAAATAATAATTCGTCAGGTTGACCACAACCTGTTTGTTGATCCTCAGAAATAGGTTCCTCACATGACACTAAACCGTTTGAACCGCCAATTCTAAAGCCTTCACTTACTGTTACATAGCCCATTACTGAATCAGTAAATTGATATTTAGCATTAAATTTAAATAAGTTACCGTTATCGCCAGCGTCATCTTTTTCATATGCAACTGTGATGTCGTCAGGACCCGCACCACCGTACAATGTATTGGCTAGTGGGAAGTCAAAAGCTGCTTGCGACTCTACATCGTATTCGTAAAAACGGGCACCAATGGTAATATCTAATTTGTCGGTTACTTGGTAGCCAACTTCACCAAATAGTGCAGACTCAGTGACTTTACTTTTTGTAAGCTCTAAGTATTCTAATGAGTCTGGTCTTAGCTGCTCGCCACCAAAGTTATCGATAGCGAATTGGTCAAACCCAGGCGTAAACTCTCTGCTTGATGCTTCGGTTTCTATTTTGTTGTAAAACGCACCAACAATCCAGTTTATGTCACTATCGCCTTGCGATACTAAACGCAGCTCTTGGGTGAAGGTGTCTTCTTCTTCAATCTCACGCGTGAAAGATGAAAACGAAGGAAACTCTTCATAGCCGTAATCAAGACGAATAAGTAAGTCTGTTTGGTCGCGTTGGCCGTCGGCATCAAAGCTCGAAATACCAGTAGCCGATACCAGCTCTGCAAAACCTAGGTCGGCTTTTAGCTCAAGGCTTAGTAATTGATCTTTTTTCTCGCGAGGTTCTTCAAAGCGATAAGCCGACTCGTATTTACCTATTACGTCGCTTAAACCGTTGTTTGCATTAAGGCTGTTGTAATGAACAATCGAGCGGCCTTCGCTGTCTTGGTTTTGGTAAAAGTAGTTAAGCGTACCTTCAAACGATTCATTTGGTTTAAAGCGAACAGAAATACGACCAGTAGTGGTGGTTTCGCCGTTGGCGTCTTTTACATTTTTAAGGTTGTTGTTAACTGCTGAGCTATCGCTCCAATCTGGATCTGGCAACGAGACGCCAGGCTCACGTACTACATAACCGTAATCGATAAAACCAGGATCTTCATATACGTTTAAGCTTGCGCGTACTGCTAATTTATCTTCAATAATAGGAAGGTTAAATATAAAGCCGCCTTCGCCACCTAAAGAGTCACTTTCTTTTGTTTGAAATAGGTCGCCGTATACTTCAAGCGATGTAAAATCAAGCTCAGGCTGTTTAAGCATGTAGCGAATTGCACCGCCTAATGTGCCTGCACCATAAAGGGTGCCTTGTGGCCCAATTAATACTTCAACGCGCTCAATATCTACTAGGCGCATATCTACCGAAACTGGAATTTCGTTTATATAAGTAGATACTGTGCCGCCATCTGACGATGGACCAGAAGAATTTGTATTTAAACCACGAACAATAATAGGCGAGCCTGAGCGGCCACCTTGATCAGTAATTGTTAAACCAGGTACCCAGCGTGCTACATCCGCAAGCTCATTGATATTTTGATCTTTCATAATATCTGCATCAAGAGCGGTAATATTTAGCGGTGCATTTTGCACAGAGCCGCTGCGCCTTGTTGCTGTAACTTCAATTACTTCGAGTGATTTGTTTTTAGCGGCAACTTCTTCTTGAGCAAGAGCGGCATTTGGTAATAAAAATACGCTAGAAACAGCGCTCGAAATAGCCAAGGTTAACAAGCTTGGTTTAAACATAAAAAGTGATCCCCAGTTCAAATGTTTTACATTAGTAAATTAAGTTAAGTAGTTTATCAGGGAGTGAAGTAGCTGGGAATATTTAAATTGAATTTTAATTCACTTTTATAGAATAAATATGGCTTATTTTCAGGGTTTTTATTTGGTTAATAGGCAATACAAGCAATAGCTTAGTGGAATTAGGTACAGTTAGGTTAAAAATTACACCCTTGTTTAAAGGTAAATAGTCATTCATGTTTTAAAGCTGGTGTTATGACGTGCTCGTTAAACAGATTATTACATTAAAATTAATATTTCATAATGTCATTACTTATACTTTTATTAGCACTATTAAAGTGTATTTTGATCCCCATTAAGAGTGTTAAGTCGCCATTACTAGTGACAGTTTAAGTTATTGAGTGAGCGTGTTTGATTGCCGCTTCGTATTCTCTTTTTTATTTTGTCCGCACTTTTTTGTGCGTGTTTTTAAGGATTAACAATGAGCCAACTATTTTCGCCTTTATCACTTGGGCAAGTATCGTTAGATAACCGTATTATTATTGCCCCTATGTGCCAGTATTCAGCCAATAATGGCGCTGCTAGTGATTGGCATACTATTCATTTAGGCCAATTGAGTTTAAGTGGTGCAGGGTTACTTATTTTAGAAGCAACAGCAGTAAACCCAGAAGGGCGTATTAGCTACGGCGATTTAGGGCTTTGGAATAACGAAACCCAGCAAGCACTAGGCAAAAGCCTAAAAGCAGTAAGGCAATACAGCCCTATGCCTATTGGTATTCAGTTAGCGCATGCTGGACGCAAAGCATCGACTGAAAAACCATGGGACGGTGGCGATGCCATTGCACCTGATGATGTAAATGGCTGGCAAACGCTCGCACCTTCGGCAATTGCGTACGACGCTAACAGCCCAGTGCCAAAAGCAATGAGCCAATCTGACATAGATTCACTAATTAAAGATTTTGTAAGTGCAGCTAAACGCGCTGATGAACTCGGCCTTGATTTAATCGAGCTTCATGGTGCGCATGGTTACCTGTTACATCAATTTTTGTCGCCACTTTCAAACAAGCGAGATGACAACTACGGTGGCAGCCTAGAAAACAGAATGCGCTTATTACTTGATGTGTTTAAAGCGGTAAGAGCGGTATTCCCCAGTAATAAAGCAGTGGGTGTGCGTATTTCGGCAACCGATTGGGTTGAAAGTGGCTGGGATTTAGATCAATCGATAGTGCTTAGTAAAGCGCTTGATGAACTAGGTTGTGATTTTATTCATGTAAGTACGGCGGGCCTAAGCCCAGAGCAACAAATACCAGTTAAACCTAATTTCCAGGTACCGTTTGCAACAGCCATAAAAGAAGCAGTTAAAATGCCTGTTATAGCGGTGGGTTTAATTACACAGGCGCAACAAGCCGAAGATATTATTAGTGAGCAGCAAGCCGATGGCGTAGCACTAGCGCGTGGTATTTTATATAACCCGCACTGGCCGTGGCATGCAGCTGCAGAGCTTGGCGCTACAGTAACTGCACCTAAACAGTATTTACGCTCAAGCCCACATGGGCAGCCATCACCAATAAAATAAAGTTTAGTTTTTTTGTAGAAACCCAACCCGCGTTTGCGGGTTGGGTTTTATTATTTTTATAAAGTAGAGACACACATGACCCAAACAGGCGTTTCAGCGCAACCCCTTAGCAATACACTCGTTACTATTATTGCTTTGTGTTGCGGTCTTATTGTTGCCAATATTTATTACGCTCAACCTATTATTGAGTTACTTGCCCCAGAAGTTGGATTAAGTGCGCACAGTGCTAGCCTTATCGTATCGCTTACACAAATAGGCTACGCTTTGGGGTTGTTTTTTTTAGTACCACTAGCTGATTTAGTTGAAAATAAAAAGCTTATGTTGGTCACTCTTGGTGTGTCGTTTTTGAGTTTAGTGGGTACGGCACTTGCTGATTCACCTAATGTAATGCTTATTTTGTGTTTGATGATAGGTATAAGTTCGGTTTCTGTTCAGGTGCTTATTCCACTTGCTGCGCATTTATCGTCTGACGAAAAACGCGGACAAGTTCTTGGTAATATTATGGCGGGTTTGTTGTTAGGTATTTTGCTAGCAAGACCTATATCGAGCTTAATAGCCGATCACTTTGGTTGGCGCGCCGTATTTTACTTTGCAGCAGGGTGTATGGTGTTTATTGCTGGCGTAATTTATTTTGCTATTCCAAGTAGGCAACCAACCCATAAAACAACGTATTTTAAGTTATTAAAATCGCTTAAACAATTAATGATAAGCCAGCCAGTGCTGCGCCAACGTTCACTTTTTCAAGCGTTAATGTTTGCATCGTTCAGCTTATTTTGGACGAGCGTACCGGTTGTGCTTGCCCGTGAGTATGGTTTATCTCAATCAGAAATAGCACTGTTTGCACTAGTGGGTGCGGCAGGTGCTGTAGCAGCCCCCATTGTTGGGCGTTTGGCAGATAAAGGCTATACACATCAGGTATCGTTACTGGCCAAAGTAATTGCAGCAGTGTGCTTTTTACCAAGCTTATTTGAGTTACCTTACGGCATTATAGTATTGGCATTAACCGGTGTGTTTATTGATTTTTCTGTGCAGGCCAATATGGTATTGGGTCAACGTGCAGTGTACGCACTAGAGCCACAAAGCCGTGCGCGTTTAAACGCTATTTACATGACTAGTATATTTGTAGGTGGCGCAGTAGGCTCGCTTATTGCCAGCCCACTATATGAAGCAGGCGGTTGGACTGGTATTGCACTGGTGGCTACCGGCATGCCGCTTATTTCGTTGATTGGCTATTTGGTTACAACTAAAAAGCGAAGTAAGGCTGTGAGTTAAAAAATTACCGGATAAAACACAATAAAGTCACCATGTTGTGTGGTGACTTTATTTAGCTTGTTTAGGTTAGTTTGGTAGTTAACTAAGTAGCCTGTTTTTTTGCGTTTGAAAAAGAGCTACCAACAGATGCAATAATTACAAGCAAAATAGCGAGCCACTGCCATAAAGTAAGTAATTCCCCCAGTATAATAAACCCTGCGAGCGAGGCAATTGCAGGCTCTAAGCTCATCATTACGCTAAACCCTTGTGAAGGCATGTTACGAAGTGCAACCATTTCAAGTGTGTAAGGCAATGCGCTTGATAAAATAGCAATGCCAATACCCAGTGGGATAATTTCCCACGTAAACGCGGCGCTTTGCATAATGCCACCGTAAGGCACTAGCACTATAGCGGCAACAGTCATGCCCAGTGCGACAGTGGCACCACCAGAGCTTTGTGTGCCGGTTTTTTTACCAAATAATATATAACCTGCCCAACATGCACCGGCACCAAGAGCAAGCGCTACACCTAATGGATCAAGGCTATCTTGCCCGCTCATATCTGGAAGCAGAAGCAAAATACCAGCAATAGCACAGGCAACCCAAAATAAATCACGTTTGCGGCGTGATGAAAATAAGGCAACAGTAAGCGGGCCTGTAAATTCAAGTGCTACACCAATGCCTAGTGGAATGCGTTCAATAGCGTAATAAAACAAAATGTTCATGCCGCCTAAACTTAAACCATACACAATTATAGGAATACGATTACCCGTAGTGGGTAAGTGTTTCCAAGGTTTAAACACTAAGCAAAGTATAAAGGCAGAAAAACCAAGCCTAAGGGCCGTCGTACCCTCAGGGCCAACAATTGGAAAAAGCTGTTTTGCAAACGACGCGCCCGTTTGAATGGTCATCATGGCAAGCAATACACACACGATAGCCAGTAAATAACTTTTTGAAGATGCTTGCATTTTTATCCTTGAGTTGAGTAACTCTATCAATTAGTTATGTAATGCAGGGAGTATAAAAGCTAAACCCACCCGATATTAATGGCGGCATAGTATCTTTTTTTAAATTTATAGGTAAGTGTTTGCGACCAAAAATAACGCAATAAAAAGTATATTAAATAGGGAAGGTAAATAAAGTAAGAGGTAAAGTTAGCAAACAGGCGTTTGCTAACTTTAATCAGTTGGTTAAAAGGCCTTAGTGGGCACTTTTATTAACTAAGCCATCGAGCGAGTAGAGGCCTCGTTTTTCATCATTTTTGCGTTTAATTTCTTCAAGTGCACGCGATTCTACAGCGTCAAATAAAGCGTTAATTAAGCGGTTAAAATGTTTGTGCATTGCACTGCGCGCTGCATTTGCATCATGCGACTTTAGGGCTGTATAAATAGCGGTGTGTTCATCCATAACGCACTCGTTATTGTTTTTACACACACTGCCATAGTCAGCAACAATTTGTGGATTTGTTAAACGTAAATCCCACAAGTTAGACACTGCAAATTCAAGTGCTTTATTACGCGTTGCTCTAGCTATAATTTCGTGGAACTCACGATCGGCTTGCTCAACATATAGGCCTTTTTCCATAGCAATTAATGTTTTATTTAGTTGCTCTAGTTCTTCTTCTGTAATGCTTTGAGCAGCTAGAGCGGCAATTTCGCCTTCAATTAATGCGCGAGCTTGAGTAAGTTCAAATGCACTGATCTCTTTTGATTTTATAGATGCATTTTTTTGTTCTACTACGTAAACACCAGAGCCAGTTTTAACTTCAACTCGGCCACGTACTTCTAATGCGATAATAGCTTCTCTAATGGTAGGGCGGCTTACATCAAACATTTCTGCAAGTTCACGTTCAGGTGGTAAACGACTCCCAGCAGAAAATTCGCCTTGATTTATTAAAGACTCAATTTTATCAACTATGCGCCAAAATAAGCGACGATTACCCATACTTTACCTTCATTACCTTAAGGAATAATGGCCTCTGGGGCCTATAAGTCAAAACCAACTGTTAATATCAGAGGTTACCTTAAAATTCACTATTATGTCAAAATTCTAACGCGATGTTAGGGTTAAAAACCACTATACACCAACGGTTGCATTCTTGTATTACCAATTTAGTTTAAAATAATGTAATTGGCCAGCTTGATTGGTAATGTTTTTATGTGTTAGGTTAGATTTAAGGTTATTGAGTAATAAATATTGGTAATAAACCGAGTTGGGTTGTCAGTGTTAAGTTTGTTGTAGAAGTATTTGATTGCCCATGGATGGGGATCGCTATTTTAAAGTGTTTTGTAAAATGTGTCGTTGTACGAGAGCTATTTAAGCTTTCTTCTGGGCGTTAGCTGTCGTTGGTTAACGCCCATATTTTATTTAATTAGTCGTTAGGGTACACAACCCCAAGCTGTTTGCGCGCTTCATCAAGAACGCTCATTACGTTACTGGCTAAAATGTGCGTATTAACAGGTGACTCAAGGATATTTTGCTTCACTAATGACATGAAATGCTCAACTTCGTATTTCATAAAGTGCTCATCAAACGGCTGGGATATAATCTCTACATCACCATTATTAGCAATAAATTCCACTTTTTTAAGTTGCGATACGGCTTCTATACGTATGCGCCCAAGCTCGCCTTGTATTTCGGTTATGTTGTCGCCTTGCGATATTTTGGAGTAACTAATAACGGCTTGTTTATCTGCATAGTTTAGTAATACATCCCCCGCACCATCTACACCAGTATCGAGCAATACGCCACTGGCACTCACGCTTTTTGGTGCCCCCCAAAGTGCAATTAATAAATACAGCGGGTAAATCCCTAAATCAACTAAAGCGCCATTTGCAAACTCGGGTAAAAATGTATTTGGGCGTTCACCATTTTTATACCTATCGTAACGCGATGAGTATTGACTGTACTGGCCAATATATTTACGAGGTGTGCCAATTTTTACCATTGCCTGTTGTAGCTGTTCATAGTTAGGCAAGTGAGTGGTCATCATGGCTTCCATGTAAAGGCGCTGATGCTTTTTTGCTGTAGCTATAATGCTTGCAAGCTCTTTAGAATTGGCAGCTGATGGTTTTTCGCCAAGGACATGTTTACCCGCTTCTAGACACATAACGGCATATTGTTTGTGTAAGCTGTTAGGGGCGGCTATGTAGACAGCATCGACATTTTGATCTTGGCAAACTTGCTCGATTGAGGTGAAAATTTTTGCTTGTGCATTTTGTGGGTGTTTGGCTAAAAATGCTTCGCCGCTAGATACTGCGCGCGAGCACACCCCATATAAATTAAAATCGTTTAACGTATTTGCAGCGGCTAACAATGTGTCGCTAATAAAATTGGTGCCAACAATAACAAAGTTCATGCTCACTCCTTAGCTTAAATAAAAATAATAAGAGTATTTAGTTTAACATTTTTTTAGTTCTATATGCTCGAGGAGAACATCCAAACCAGCGTTTAACATTAACACTTAGTGTTGCTTGTTCCTGATATCCTAAAAGCTCAGATATGGTTGAGATTGTAAATTGGTTTTGCGCTAAATAGTGTGCAGCTAAAGCGCGGCGAGTGGCATCTTTTAGTTTTACAAAACTCGTATTATGTTTGATAAGTTCTCGATGCAGAGTACGCGGGTGCATACCCAGCGCAGCTGAAATAGTTTGGTTACTACATTGATAAATAGGAAGCATAGGCCTAATTAGCGCACTAACTTGGTTGGGCAACGGTTGTGTTTGTTCTTTGTTTTTTGCCAAGAAGTTTAGCGCTGCTTGTACTTTATTTAGTTTAGGGTGATCAAGCTCAAGAGTTAAATCACTTTTTGAGATTACAATGCCAGCGCTGTTGCGATGCTCTATAACGTTACAACCAAAGTAAGTGTTATAGGCACGAGTATTAGTACTTAACTTTTTTGGCAAAAATATATTAATTGGTTTGCAGCGGTTATTACTCAGCTTTTTAATAACAGCTAATGCTAAACCAATGGTTAGCTCAATGACTTGGTTTATGTGCGGTAATGGTTTTAAATTAATTTCGAATGATAAAAACAAGCTTTTATCATTCTCTAAAGGGTGCGAATTTAAGCTAAGTGCAGGGCTGTGTAAGTGAAGGTATTTAATAACCCAATTAAGTGCATCACCTAAATTAGTACTACTTTTGGCAGCTATTGCAATATGTCCTAAAATATCAAAGTTTTGTCTACTTGCGAGCTTAAGGCCAAAACTAGAGCAATTGAACTTACAAGCACAGTATTCTAAAAGCTCAGCGTAATCTCGATAAGGTAAATATTGGTTGTCGAGATTTTTAAAGTCAACGTTACTAATATTACAGCTTTGCATTATTTCATGCGGATCGCCGCCAAATTCGCTAATTAGCGTGTCTATACCTTGTAATGACGTGGCTCTGATTAGGCTGCTCATGGTTAACCCCAAATAAGTGATGTCTAAAAATATCAAGTTTTATTGGGTTTTTCTATGCACTATTACTGTTAAGGCCGTTTAAAACTTTTATTAAGGTACACCATGAACAATACAACATTTGATTACATTGTGATTGGCGCAGGCAGTGGCGGCTGCGTTATGGCATCGCGATTGTCTGAGGATAAAAATGTCAGTGTGTGTTTAATTGAAGCTGGCGGCAGCGATAAAAGTGCATTTGTGCAAATGCCAGCTGGCATAGCAGCGAGTGTGCCTTATGGCATAAATAGCTGGCATTACAATACGGTGCCACAAAAAGAGCTTAATAACCGCTGTGGTTTTGTGCCGCGCGGCAAAGTATTGGGTGGCTCAAGCTCTACCAATGCAATGGTTTATATTCGCGGTAACAAATACGATTACGATAATTGGGCACAGCTTGGTAATGAAGGCTGGGATTTTAAGAGTTTACTCCCGTACTTTATTAAATCTGAGAACAATAAAGCGTTTATAAATAATGAGCTGCACGGAACAAAAGGTCCGCTACATGTACAAGAGCTAAGTAACCCAAGCAATGTAAACCAATATTTTTTAAATGCCTGTGCTGAGCAGAGCGTTAATTTAAGCGACGATATAAATGGCAAAGAGCAAAGCGGCGCGCGTTTATCGCAGGTAACTCAGCACAATGGCGAGCGTTGTAGTGCAGCAAAAGCATATTTAACACCGTATTTAAACCGCCCGAATTTAACGGTATTAACCCATAGCCACGTTAATAAAATAAATGTAACCAATAAGATAGCGCAAGGTGTGCAAATAGAGCGCAATAAAGAGGCTATTAATTTACGTGCTAAAAAAGAGGTAATACTCAGTGCTGGCGCTATTAATTCGCCGCAAATATTAATGCTTTCAGGCATTGGCCCAAAAGAGCAGTTAAGTGCGCATAATATTAAGGTTCAGCACGTACTTGAAGGTGTTGGCGCTAATTTACAAGATCACTTAACGGTAGTGCCACTTTATAAATCAAAAACAAGTAAAGGCACATTTGGTATAAGCCCGCTTGGCATTGCCAGCATTTTAAAAGGATGCGTTAACTGGTTTAGTAAACGAGAAGGGCGATTAACCAGTAATTTTGCAGAGTCGCACGCGTTTATTAAATTATTTGAAGGCTCGCCAGCGCCCGATGTGCAGCTAGAATTTGTAATAGGGCTGGTGGACGATCATAGTCGTAAATTACACACTGGGCATGGTTACAGTATACACAGCAGTATTATGCGGCCCAAAAGCCGAGGTACTATTACATTAGCTGATAACAATCCGCGTAGTGCACCGCTTATTGACCCTAATTATTTAAGCCATCCAGATGATTTAACTGTAATGCTTGCTGGCCTTAAAAAAACACTCGCTATTATGCAAAGCAACGCTTTTGATAACATACGCGGTAAAATGCTCTACCCGCTTGATATAAATAATGATGAGCAGCTAATTGAGTTTATACGCCAAACTGCAGATACCGAATATCACCCGGTCGGGACATGTAAAATGGGGCAAGACTCAATGGCAGTGGTAGATACTAATTTACGAGTACACGGGGTAAGTAACTTACGCGTAGTTGATGCGTCGATTATGCCTACTATTATTACCGGCAACACAAATGCGCCGGTAATTGCGATTGCTGAAAAAGCGGCTGATTTAATTAAACACGAAAACGTATAATTGAATTAACAATAGCAGGGCTATTAATTAGCGATAAAACTCATTTAGCCATTGTTGCCAATCGCTTTCAAGATGTAGCATTTGCTGATGCTTTTTAGCGTTTAGATGCTTGGCTTCGTCCTCGCTTGCCACATAAGGCCCAACGCGGCATAGGGGGCAATGGTTAGATGTTAAGTATGCAGGCTTTGTAAGGCGTGAGCTTAATTCGCTAGTATGTTTATCGAGACTTTTTGGGCTGAAAACGTAAGTTATGCCGCTTGTGTCTTTAACGTGTTTGTCGCGGTCAACATTACGAATTTTATAACCTTCAAAATGGCTAATATCAAATGGGATTTGGCCTAAGTAATCTGCGGTTAAACCGTTATTTAAACTCCCCTCTATATTCCATTCTCGATAAGGTTTTACATCCTTTGAGGTGATGTAACAAAGCATTGGCCCATTTTTATCAAGCGCGTATTCGTTAGCATATTTAATAAATTGGTGCAGTAAAGCGCGGTTTAATACGTTCATACTGGTTTGGCGCGTGTTGTTTTCAAACGCTTCTCGGCCAACAAATGCAGGTATAAGCGGAAACTGAAAAATAACCACATCAAAGCTGTGCTGGTTTTCACTTAGAGCTTGCCAACATGCATGGTTTGTTACATCAAAACTATTAAGTACCTCAACGTTATGCGCTTTTAAGTTGCTAAGTGCATTGTGCTGGTATTTTTGCTCAATAGTAGTTTGGTCATCGTAAGTGGATGCAACCAAAGCTTTTGGCGATAGATGAGTGTAAATAGCGTTCGAAAACGATAAATCGCCATCGCCTACGGTGAGTATTCGCCATTGAGGATTTAAATACATATTTTATTTAGCGTTTATGTTTGTAGCAGTATTATTTATATCGCTATTTGTTTGTGAGTCTTTTGCTAGTAAACGATGAAACGCAAGTCTGGTTTTTAACCCTTCAATAGCGATTTGTTTAATAATAAGATTAAAGGTAATTAAAATGGCAAAGGCAATATGAATAGGGCCGTGAGTAAATCCTGCATCTGTATCGTACAGTGTTAAACCGAATAGCAAAAATAAGACGACTAAAAATATTTCGAGTAATTGACTTGAATAAAAGCTTAAACGACCTTCGCTTTTATGATCTTTTTTAATGCGAATAGCACAAAAAAATGGGATCACTTTGATTTTAAATGCAGCGTTTTTTTCTACGTAGTTTTCGCCAAGTTCGTCGAGTTGTTGGCGTAGTTGGTCAATCATGGTGTGTCCTCAAATAGCAGTGCGCGAATATTACCTTATTACCACGCAATATTTAAGTTTACAGCTGTTATTTAGGGTAAATACTCATACCAATAGTAAGGATATGACACACAAACACAACAGAGGTAAGTACAAAGCGCATTTTTTGATAATCTTTATGATAGGTTTGCCATTGCGGCGTGGCTTTTTCAAATATAAGTACTAACCAAAAACTAGCACCTAAACAAGCGAGTGCCCACTCAACAGGTAAAAATGATAAAAATGGTATAGGTATTACAGGAACAACAGCTTTTATCGCATTGCTATAAGTTTGCTCTCCGGCGCGCCATAAGTTACCCGCCATAAATGCTAAAATGGCGATACTGTAAAAAGTAAAAAACTCCAAGTTAAGGCTATTACTGCCAAACATGAGCGGCCAACCTACACACCCTAAAAACGGGATTAAGCCTAGGTAACCTAGCTGTATATGGTTAACAAATTTTTCCATTACGGTGTGCCTTATATTTAATGACTTATCTGAAGCGCGGCTATTGTAGCAGTATTGCGATTAGCGGTCTTAATAATTCGCCAGCGTTTACAATTCACATAATGCATACGATAACAATGATTACATAGTTCAACCCAAAAAACCGATTGTTTTAATCTAAACAATCAATTTTATTTAATTTCCCATTGGCCTTATTGTATTAATCAAGCCAACGCAGAAGGTCGTTTAAAACGAAAGCGTTGATTACTTTTAAAATACATAAACACAGATGAGGAAATACCATGAGCACTTCATTAATCAATACAAAATTACAACCATTCAATGCAACCGCTTACCACAACGGTGACTTTGTAGAATTGTCTGAAAAAGATGTTCTAGGTAAATGGTCTATCTTCTTCTTTTACCCAGCAGACTTTACATTTGTATGTCCTACCGAATTAGGTGACCTTGCAGATTACTATGCACAACTTCAAGAAATGGGCGTAGAAGTTTACTCAGTATCTACTGACACTCATTTTACTCACAAAGCATGGCATGACACGTCAGACACTATCGGTAAAATTACTTACCCAATGATTGGCGACCCAACAGGGCGTATCACACGTAGCTTTGGTGTAATGATTGAAGAAGAAGGTTTAGCACTTCGCGGTACATTTGTAATGAACCCAGAAGGCGAAATTAAAGTAATCGAAACTCACGATTTAGGAATTGGCCGAAGCGCTAAAGAACTAGTTCGTAAAGTACAAGCTGCACAATACATTGCAACTCACGATGGTGAAGTTTGCCCTGCATCTTGGCAGCCAGGTGAAGACACACTTGCACCTTCACTAGATTTAGTTGGTAAAATCTAAATATAGGTTTACCCACTTTTATAAGGGCAGGTAACTGCCCTTAAATCAACGAACATTCGTTTGTTGGTGCCTCCTATATCAATATACTTGTTTAAGCACATGCATTATTTGGCATGGGAGGCTTGCTGTTTAAATTTTCCTAAAAGGGTTAAGCCATGTTAGATAACAACATAAAAAATCAATTAAAAAGCCATTTCGAATCGCTTACTCAACCTGTTGAGCTGCTTATTGCCTTGGATGACAGCAAAAAATCAGCAGAAGTAGAAAGCTTAGCAAACGATTTAGCCTCACTAAGCGATAAATTTACTGTAATAAGCAATCCTGATACAAGCGCCCGTCGCCCGTCAATGGTTGTACATTCGCCTATTAAAAAAACTCATGTTACGTTTGCAGGCGTACCTATGGGTCATGAATTCACAAGTTTAGTGTTAGCACTTTTGCATACTGGCGGACACGCAAGTAAAGCTAAAAGCGAAGACATTGAGCAAATACAATCGCTTACTCAAGAGCTGAACTTTGAAGTATACATAAGTTTAAGTTGCCAAACGTGCCCGCAAGTAGTGCAAGCACTTAACACTATGGCAGCGACAAACAGTAATATTAAAGCCACCATGATTGACGGTGCATTATTTCAAGATGAAGTAGAAGAACGAAATATTTTAGCTGTTCCGGCTGTATATTTAAATGGCGAACCATTTAGCCAAGGTGCACTAAGCCTTACTGACATACTTAACAAAGTAGATAGCAAAGGGGCTGCTAAACAAGCAGCAGCGCTAAGCGAAAAAGACGAGTTTGATGTACTGGTAGTTGGTGGCGGCCCAGCGGGCGCGTCGGCTGCAATTTACTCAGCACGAAAAGGGTTAAATACAGGCATTGTTGCTGATAGATTTGGTGGACAAGTTGCCGATACACTAGCAATAGAGAACTTTATTTCGATTAAAGCGACTGAAGGGCCTAAATTGGTTGCCCAGCTTGAAGAGCACGTTAAAGAATACGATGTAGATGTAATGCATAATCAGCGTGCAGCGGCACTTGGTTATAACAATGGTTACGAAATTACACTAGAAAATGGCGCAGTACTTAAAGCTAAGTCGCTCGTACTTGCAACTGGTGCACGCTGGCGCGAAATGAACGTACCAGGTGAGCAAGAGTATCGTGGCCACGGTGTGGCATATTGCCCACATTGCGACGGCCCTTTATTTAAAGGCAAACCTGTTGCTGTAATTGGTGGTGGTAATTCAGGTATAGAAGCGGCAATCGATTTAGCTAATATTGTGCAAAGCGTTACGGTACTTGAATTTGCAGACGCACTACGAGCCGATGAAGTGCTTATTCGTAAAGCTAAAAGCATGGCTAATATTACTATTATAAAAAGTGCACAAACAACCGAAGTACTTGGTGATGGTAAAAAAGTAACTGGCTTAATGTACACAGATAGAGTGTCGGGGGAGAGCAAAGAGCTTGAACTTGCCGGTATATTTGTACAAATAGGCTTAATACCAAATACCGAGTGGTTAAAAGACAGCGACCTTGAATTAAGCAAATTTGGTGAAATACTAATTGATGCTAAAGGCGCAACTTCATTACCAGGCATTTATGGCGCGGGGGATGCAACCAATACTCCGTTTAAACAAATTATTATTGCAATGGGCAGCGGTGCAACAGCAAGCTTAGGCGCATTTGATTATTTAATTCGTCACTCTGAAGAAGCTGATCAAAGCGCTGCTTAATGTAATTAGTAAAAACTCTCTTGATATAACAGCAAGGCTACACCCATAGCTGTTTGTTAACCCAAGCCGCCCTTCTCCAAAGGCGGCTTTTTTAATGCTTAAGAATTAGCACACGATTTAATCGCACCCACTACCAGAATCGCCGCCGCAATTTGTATAAGAATGTGATGAGTTACTGCTAGAGGAAGCTGTTGAGTCACTGCCAGTATAAGCAGATGATCCACGTGATGACTTAGCACTGATAAATGTAACTAACAGCAATACGCCTGATACGATAACTATTGTTATTGATGAGCTCCATTGCCCAGTGGAAACGCCTTTAAATACTGCAACAATAAGGACAGTTAGTAATATAGTTCTAGTTATGTTTTTCATTGTTAATGCCTTATCTAACTATATTTAGCACGCGGTTAAGTGTGCAAAGCTAATATTTTTAAAGCTTTAGTAATTGCGCCGCTGACGCAATAGCGACTTCTAAAGAATGCATTTTAAACGGTTTTGAAATAAACATATCCATACCAGCTTGTTTGCACGCTAATTTATCTTGCGATGAAGTATTGGCTGTAAGGGCAACAATATAGGTTGAATCGTGCGGACAGATACTTTTTGATCGCAGTTGTTTTGTAGCCTCAAAACCATCGAGTATAGGCATAATACAATCCATAAAAATAAGATCGTAATGCTTTTGCTCGCATTTAAATATGGCATCTTGCCCATCTACTGCAAAGTCTGGCTTTATATTGAGTTTATTAAGCGACGCATCAAGAACTAGCCTGTTTATGTCGTTGTCATCCACCACTAAAACAGAAAGCTTAGAAGCGTTAATGTTTATTTTTGATAGCGGATTTAGCTCTACTTTTTGCTCTTTACCTAGCTCTATAGGGATACTTAGCGAAAAAGTAGTTCCCTGATTAACTTTACTACTGACCTTGATTGTTCCACCCATGTACTCAACAAGTTCTTTAACTATTGCGAGGCCAAGTCCTGTGCCTCCTTTACTGTTTTTAGCATCTACTTCTTGAGTAAAAGGGGAGAATAAAGATTCAAGAAATTGGCTAGTCATGCCTCTTCCCGTATCGGCGACTTTAATGTTTAGCGTTAATTTATTATTGTTATTAATCACAGACGTGTGCAGTTTTACGCAACCACGCTCAGTAAATTTTAACGCATTACTTAATAAGTTGGAGGTAATTTGACTTAGGCGTGTGTTATCGCAATATGCCCAGCAGCTATCAGAAATTTCATTTTTTACTTCTAGTTCTACATTGCTGTTTTTAAATAACGGGGTGTACAAAGAAATGAGATCAGTAAATGTTGTATTTAATAAAACATCCGTGGGTTCTAGTTTTAACTCACCGTGGTTAATTTTAGAAAAATCGAGTACTTCGTTTATTATGCTCAAGAGTATATCTGCGCTACGCAGCGCGACTTTTATTTTTTCGGTTCTCTTTTGTTCGTTATGTTCATCTATTAACGTAGTAAGCATGCCCGTAATGCCATTTAGCGGTGTTCTAAGTTCGTGGCTTATTTTTGCAAAAAGCATGCTTCTATCTTCGAGTAATCGCTCGGCTTGTTCTTGTTTATTTTTAAGCTCTTCTCTTAAAGCCACTGCTTCGGTAATATTTTGAAAGGTACCAAACAAACGTACACAGGTATCACCGTCAAATTCGGCTTCACCAAATGTAGATACCCAAATGGTCTGATTTTTGGCTGTAATAATTTCAAGCTCTAGATGCCACTTTTCGCCGTGTTGTATAGCAAGCTCAACTGCTTTACTTATTTCGTCTCTGCTTGTACCTTCTTTATAAAAGTTAACTGCAGATTCAATTTCAGGCTGATAGTTTTCGTCAACTTGATGGATTTGTTTAGTTTGCTGACTCCAATAAATTTTATTATTAGTAAGGTCAACTTCCCACGTGCCTATATTTGCTATGCTTTCTAGTTTTAATAAGCTATTGCTGTTTTTTATTAATTTTTCTTTAGTGATGCTGCGAGCTAGTTCTGCCCCTAACCACTGCGCAAATAGCTCAATATAGTCGTAGGCGGCATCTGTAAATACTGGAGATTGATTGGCAGAAGAAAAATTTACAGTTCCAAATATATCGGTACCTATTTTAATAGGTGCCCCAATATATGACTCAAGTTTAAAGTTTGCATAGCAAGGATGGTCAGCAATTGCGCTTTGTGAGACGTTATGAAATGCAAGTGCAGAACCCGCAGTAAGAGTGTGTACACAATAGGTGCCATCTAAATCAAATTGAGTACCTATTTCTAATGCATTATCTGGCGTAATGGCATGTAGCACGGTATAGCAGTTTTTCTCGACCTTACTAATAATAGCTAAATCAAGGTTAAACACTTTAAGTCCAAATGCTAGTAGCTGATGGGTTTTTTCATCAAAGTCTAAGCTTTGGTTAGATACTATGTCGTGAAATTGCCTAAGAAAATTCAATAGTAAATATCCTGTTGGTTTTAGAACTGAGTCTATAGCTTGATAAAGCACTAGTTTAACAAAAAAATTAAATATATTTAGTTAATTATTACTTTATATAAACTTTCTCTAATTAAGCACAACTGATTTAAACACAAACTGCGAGTAAGTTGCTCGCAGCTTATTGTGTATATTAGTAGGTTGAGTTTGGTGTGTACTCAGGGTTGATATCGCCGTCTACTTCCTCTGGGTCAACATCGTTAATAAGCAGTGTTTCACGTACAGCTTCAATGTGATCAAGTACGCTTTGGTAGCGCTCGCCATATTCATACTTTGTCACTTCAATCGCTTTAGGCATGTAAGTAAAAGCTATTTTTAGGGCGTGGAGTGCTTCTTCGTTTATTTTTTCGCTCATAATGTTCTCTTATGTGTAGGCTATAGCTAACCTGAGTTCTGAATAATAAATCTATCTCAAGCAGCTTTTTTAGTGCTAACTGCGTTGAATTTCCTTGCAATAGACCAGCTATTGACGCGTAAATTTGCCTTGTTTTCACCAAAAATTTCTAGCTAGAGAGAGACAGACTTAAATATCGTTATTATTTACAGTGTTTTTAAATCTCTTAACCAGAATTTAGGTTAGTTAGTAAAATAACACCAAATATGATTCGGTAAAGACCAAAACTAACAAAAGTGAAATTTTCTAGAAAGCGTATGAATAGTTTAATAGTAAAATAAGCAACTATAAAAGACGTTAAAAAACCTACAGCAAGGGCAGTTAGGTCATCTAAGCTAAACAGTTGGTAATGTTTAAGTAAGTCGTACCCTGAGGCTGCTGCAAGTACAGGTAAACCAAGTAAAAATGAAAATTCAGCGCTGGTTTTTCGGTTTAAACCACACAACATGGCACCAACAATAGAGCTCCCAGCACGACTAGTCCCCGGAATTAACGCAAATACTTGTGCTACGCCAATCCAAAGTGCTTGTTTATAAGTAACTTGGGTTACATCGGTAGTTGTGCAGTGAGCCTCTTTATAACTGCGCTCTAATAGTAAAAAGATCACACCGCCTACAATAAACATAACACCTACTACTGGTACGCTAAACAGTGTTTTTATTACATCACTAAATATAAAACCAATAATACCCAAAGGAATAAATGCAATGGCAACTTTCACCCATAAATTGAAATATTTAGGGCTAAACTTGTCTTTATAGTTGGCTAGTACCGCCAAAATGGCGGCAAGTTGGATAATGACTTCGAAGGCGAGGTTAGTGTCTGTTGATTCAATGCCTAACCACTTTGACGCTACAATTAAGTGCCCAGTTGATGATATGGGTAAAAATTCTGTTATACCTTCAATAATACCTAAAATAATCGCGTTAATTATATCCACGGTTTACTGCTTCCTGAAAAATTAAAAAGCCCGAACTCGGCTTAACTGAAATGACGCATTACTGCGTACCTAAATTGCGAGGCGTAGCATAAAAGCTCTTAAAGCAAACCAACAGTATTTTTAGACTTAATGTGTTTAATAAATTGCATTAAGTGTTAAATGCACAATATAATAACAATTGTTATCATTTGCATATGATGTTTTGTATATGTTTGGGCAAATTTAATGAGCGAATAATGAATAATAAAAAAACGTTTACAGCTACACGGCGAAGGCACCTAATTGCATGTGTGCTAGCGCTAATTACTGCGGTAATAATGATTCCGGGTATGACAACTTATTTACCGTTTCAAATGAATGAACAAATATTACTGCCTATTTTACTCTTTCCTGTTATTTGGACTGCGTTGTTTATTTATGCGTATTTGGCGCAAAAGGTATGGCAACCGTTTGTTGTAATGTTTGCACTGTGTGTATTACATGGTTTATTGAGTTTTTGGGCGTTAACGCAGGGGCAGGGATGAAGTCGATTACTTTAAAAAAGCTATTTTTATTACATAGCTGGGTAGGAATTATTACTGCTGTACTGCTATTTATTGTTGCATTTAGTGGGGCGTTAGCAGTGCTGTCGCGACCTGAGTTAAAAATATGGGCAAATCCAGAGCTACAATCTAGCCAACACGTTGCCAGCGCGCAAATTAATCGACTAGTAAACGAATACCATAAACAGGTGCCTAGTGAATTTGGCGAAAACATTCATGTGTTTTTACCAAGTGGACATAACTTTCATTTATTAACGTTGGTATTTGAATCCCACCATGGCGATGAAAACTATGACCAAGAGGTGGCCAGAGTATTTCAATTTCATCCCAATACATTGGCGCTGGAAAATACTTACTATGGGCCTAGTAAAGAATTTTACGCTAATAAAAAAACGGATGCGCCAACTTATATAGGTGAGTTTCATGCAGATTTGCATTTAGGGCGACCAATTGGGTTAATACTCACTGGTTTTTTAGGTTTAACACTTTTAGTAAGTGCAGTGACAGGCTTGTTTATTCATCGTAAATTGATAAAAGAGCTCTTTACGTTTAGGCGAGATAAAGGATTAGATATTGCAGTAAGCGATGCTCATAAGGTCATAGGTATTTGGGGCAGCGTATTTAATATTGTAATTGGTTTTACAGGATCATTTTTAGGGCTTGCGACCGTTATTTTATTACCAGCAGCTGCGTTTGTGAGCTTTGGTGGCGATCAAGATAAGTTAATAGAAACGTTTACCGCTATTCCTGAGCCGGTAGTTAGCCACATTAAGCAACCTACAAAAATAGACACTATTTTAGACAATGCTCATAGTCGTTACCCTGAAGCAATAATTAGGGATGTCACAATAATGGCGCATAACGATGCGAATGCGCAGGTGTATTTGCGTTTGTTAGGTGGCGAGGCTGTTGCTTCTCAATTACTGCATTATAAAGGCAATGGTGAGTTTGTGCAGTCGATGAGTAGTTTTGGTGATATTTCAGGTGTTTCGATAAAAGTAATTGAGTTGATGTTTCCGCTGCACTTTGGGAACTTTGCAGGGGTGTTTGTAAAATTACTTTGGGTATTGCTTGGCTTAAGTACTGCGCTTTTACCTATTTCGGGCATGATGATGTGGCTAGCAAAGCGTACACGTGGCAGTAGCCCGTCGCTGAGTGTGCAGGCATATGCACGCTGGAATCGTTTTATTATTGGTAGTTGTGGAGGCTTGGTATTAGCAAGCTTTGTGTTATTTCCTTTGCAAGTTGTACTTAATTATACCGTTATTGGTGTGGCGCAAAATAGCTTTTTTGGACCCGTGTTTTTTTATACGTGGTTGGCATGGTTACTCTTAAGTGTATTGCCTATAGGTTATAAAAACTATTTTAAGCTGACTCTTTTGCTATGCGGCGCTTCGCTTGCTTTGGTGCTGCCGCTCAATATTATATTTGGCGTGAGCAATGTTATTAACCTTAATAGCTCGCTTGTCGCGATAGTAGATATAAGTTTTATGGTGGTGGGTATCGCGTGTATTTTTGGTGCCTTAAAAATAAAAAACACACAAAAATTACAAGCAGAGGTACAACCCGCATGAACGAACTACTAATTATAATTGCCATGGTAAGTCTATTATTAATGATGCTTAATATACGCAAAAACACACTCACAATACCCACTAAAGCTTTTTTATGTACACTGCTATTTAGTTTAGCGCTGATATGCTTTATGAGTGTTTATGGTATTTTAGGCGGTGCAATATGCACCGTTGTAGGAGCTATGTTAGCAGGGTTACTAACTGCAGTTATTGCGGGTAAAGCGCCGCAATTATTAGGGTAAAAAATGCAGTTATTTAGCTAAAAAGGCCTTAGCAGCATCAACTCCCATATTGTAACCACTATTAAGTATTTCAAACTTTTTAGTGGTTCGGCCAACTTTAAAATTAGCTGGTGGAGCAATAATATTGATTTTGCAGTCATTTGGTGGATTCATAATAAAATCGATAGACTTATTATAAAAATCAGCCCTATCTAAGGTCGCTTGAACTAATGCAGGATAGTTTTTATACATTTTTTTAGTAAGCCAAGGTGCCTTACTTGGTTTTTTACGATAGCCTAAACATTGAGACAAAATAACGGTGATTTCGCGTGCACCCATTTCGTAAGCTTTTATAACCGGAATTGAATCAGCAACACCGCCATCGGTCATCGCTATGTCATTAATAATAGGGTAGTCACGATATGCAATGGGTATAGCGCATGATGCTTTTAATTGATGCACCATATCGGCGCTGGTGGCTTTTAAATAGTGTGCTTTGCCTGATTCGATTGCCGTAGATACAATATAAAACTCTTGTGGAGTTTGTTCGAATACCTCTGTATGAAGGCGTATTTCGCGAATTGTTTCTTGCCATAACCAATCTAAATCAAATAAATGACCACCTTTAATAAAGCGCGCTAAATTAATAAATTCAGGACGGCATGAATAGTCGGTAATCACTTTATAATTTCGCATTGGTTGTTTGCATAAAAATGTGGCTATATTAGTTGCTCCGGCTGAAACACCAAAATAGCGTTCAAATGGCTGGTATTGCTGTTTTAAAAACTCATCAAGCACACCAGCGGCAAATATACCGCGCATTGCACCGCCTTCAACGACGAGTGTGTTTTTATTATTGTTGTTCATGGCCAATCCTTTTTATGAAATTTGATGTTATCAACTCAGTCTAAAAAATGCGATAGAGATTACTGAAGATGATAAAAAATTAAAGCCGGGTACACATCGCGAAACTCACTGCTTTCTGGTAAGGTTTAGTATTACAAGACTTTGTTAATAATAAAGAATAACTACTTATGTTTGATCCTAGCGTAACCATTTTTGAAAGCACACAGAGTCAGCTTGCAGAAAGTCCTCTTTGGCATCCTATGCTGAACACTTTTTTTTGGGTCGATATAAATAAAAAATTACTTTTAAGCAAAAATATACACAGCGAAAGCCAACTAAAAACCGTGAATATGCCCGATACGCTCAGTGCAATAGCGTGGATTGATGAGCAGCACTTATTGCTAGGGACAAGTACTGGTATATACAAATACCATATTAATTCAAGCACTCGCCATCTTATCCTTAGTATTGAAAATACACAGCTAAATCGACGTTCAAACGACGGCCGTGCTGATCCATGGGGTGGCTTTTGGTTAAGTACAATGGATGTAAATGCTAAAAAAGGGGATGGTATAATATACCGTTATTATAAAAACCAGCTTAAAGCCGTTGTAAGTGGTTTGAGTATCCCAAATGGATTGTGTTTTGATAAGTCCCGTTTACGCGGTTATTACTGCGACTCTTTAACTAGTTGCATTTATGTATTAGATTTGGATGAGAAAACTGGTGAGCCTTGCGCTGAGCCACGTGTTTTTTATCAATTTAATAATACTGATGTTGACCCCGATGGCTGCGTAACCGATAAATTAGGCAATTTGTGGCTAGCTGTTTGGGGAATGGGATGTGTTATGTGTTTATCCCCAAGCGGTGAGCTAATTAAAACAATAGAGCTTTGTGCATTAAAACCGACGTGCACCGCCTTCGGTGGTGAAAATGCTGAGTTGCTACTTGTAACATCGGCATTTGATGAAGCGATTAATAATACTGTTGGTGAACAAGGCGCTGTATTTCAGATCTCCGGTATAAAAAAAGGGCAGTTTGAGCCGCCCGTTTTACTGTAACTTGTAATTTTCAGTGATGATTAGCTTTTAGGCGTAACCCACATAATACCACTTCTTTTTTAGTTACTAAAACCTCAGTACTGGCGATAATTGGTTGCTCACTTTCAACGCCTTACTTAGCTTACTACGCGTAAATCACTGAGTAGTTGTATTGTTTATAATTTCAGGTGTATGGATTATCACTACAGCAAACTTTAAACCACTAAAACTCACTGCAGTGAGCCACCTTAGTCGGTTTTTAAAAACTAGCTATTTTATTTCTACCTGTTTCTTTTGCGTTATAAAGGGCTATGTCGGCGTTAGTTATAACCTCTTTGGGTTTTGTTTTGTGATTGGGTATGAAACTATAAAACCCAATGCTTAAAGTGAGGTATTTACTGACAGTTGAAAAGTTATGTTCAATTGCGAGTTCTGCGATTTTTTCCTGAATAAGAACAGCAAACCTTTGACAGTGTTCTGTGTCGACTGCAGGTAAAACTATCGCAAATTCTTCACCCCCGAAACGAGCTGCTAGATCACCTTCGCGTTTACAAATATAGTGTAGCGCTTTGGCCACTCGCTTTAGCACTTCATCGCCAAGCTGATGCCCATAGTTATCGTTATAACGCTTAAAAAAATCAATATCACACATAATTAAACTGATAGATTCTTTATTACGTGCACAACGCTTAATTTCGCATTTTAAAGTCTGATCAAAACAACGTCTATTAGCAATGTTTGTAAGGCCATCCGTATTGACTTGTTTATTGAGTTTTTGGTTGGCGTTAATGAGTTGCTGCTGAGTTTGTTGAAGCTCTTGCTTATAATTTAAATTTTTGAAAGCATTAGCAAGCATTTCACCTACTAACCTTAGGCGAATAAGGTCTAAATCTGTCCAGTCTTGCTTTTGAATTACACAATCACAGCCAATAAAGCCAACCAGTTCTTTGTCATAGCGTAAACCAATGCAAAGTACCGATTTTATTTCTTGTCGCTGGAAAATCGTTTTTTCGCTCATTGCTTGAATGGGGAGCAAAGATACATCATTCACTCTGAATAAATGGGAACGGGCCATCGAACTAAAAAAATAAGGGAGGTCGCTTTTTAAAAGGTTTTGTAAGTCGTCTTTAAAAGCTTTGATACCATCATTGACCCATTCGTGAGTGTTATTAATAGTTTTACCATCTTCGGCAAACTTAAAAAGATAACTCCTATCGGCATTGCAAACCGTACCGACTGCTTTTAATGCATAGTTAATATGCTTATCAACATCGTCATTTTGAATATCAATTAAGTCAGTTGAGATGTTCGATATAATATTATCAAAATCATATTGTTCATCCACGTTGTTATTTAATATATCGATAATAATAATGGAGTTTGAATTAGGTAAATTTGCAAATTTTACGTTGAGTAGCAATTTGGATGATTGTTTCGATAAAATAAACTGGCATTGGTTATTTGCCGTAAAATAATCAAAGAATAGCTCCTCGATCAACAGATTTTTTTTACTGTGATGATTGGTTAAAGTGATGTGTGAAAAATCAGTTTTATAAAAATGTGATTGGTCTTTTAAGTCAAACAAGTCCTGTGCCTGGCTGTTAACTTTAAATATATCTTCATTGGCATCATAAAGTAATACACAAAACGGCAATAACTCCAAGTTTTGCCATGCTTCTTCTGATAGGTTATTACTCACTCAACTCTCCATGTGTCCAAGCCATAATTAAATTCTTTTTCTTTACTAACTATTAGCATATTTTTTTTGATTTACTAAGTTTTTAGTGCGTTTGCGGGCAGTACGTATTATAATTGATACTGTATATCATTACCCATTTCTACTCTAAGCCATCTTTGGCTTATTTGCACTTTAAGTATAGGTTATTCAAGCATTTCATGACAGAAATCACTACACACCAAGCTTCTCGTCGTCGGTTACTCATTGCGCTAGCAATTACGTGTTCGTTTATGGTAATTCAGGTTATAGGTGCTTATTATTCTAATTCGCTTGCTGTTCTTGCTGATGCGGGGCATTTGTTTGTTCACAATAGCTCGTTATTCATCGCACTGATAGCATCAAGTCTCGCTATTCATTTTGCCAAAACCTATAACGATGGCCATCAACGAGCAGAGCTTTTTGGTGGCCTAGTGAACGGGTTTTTATACCTAGCAATCAGTTTAATTATTTTGTATGAAGGTGGTGAGCGCTATATACACCAACATGAAGGAAATGAGCTGGCTATCAATAGTTATTTAATGTCGGTTATTGCTGCTATTGGTTTTTTATTTCATGGGGCTGCTGCATGGGTTTTATATAAAGGCCGCAAAGCGAGTATTAATGTGTACGCGGTATTTTTACACTCATTCTTTGATCTGATTTCTACCGTATCGACATTTGTTGCCGGTATTCTTATATATTTTACAGGCTGGGTTGTAATCGATATTTTATCGAGTATGTTAATTGCTTCTTTCGTATTATTCACCGGTATTAAGGTCATAATTAGTTGTATAAAAGGTTTACGCCTAAATAAAGCGAAACTTCCTAAAGTTACTGATATTGAAAGTAAAATTACAGATATGGAACATGTTCATAATGTCCATAATGTCACTGTAACGCGCAAATATAATGGTATTGTAGTAGGCGCACACGTTGTCCTTAAACAACATTGTACGATTGAAAAACATGATGAAGCGTGTCGTATGAAAGTAGAGCAATTATTAGCCGAAAAATTTAATGTACGTAATAGTGTATTACAAATTGAAAGCCATGAATGCCATCATATCCAGAACGCTTAAATTACTGTAACCACATTCGGTAGCAAATAACGCTAAAGCACACGCTGTAATACCTGAGCCACAGCTAAACTGTAACTGTCGCGCATCATCAACCACGTCACTAAATATCGCTTTAA
>NZ_JACJFD010000029.1:0-70725 GCF_014164415.1 Pseudoalteromonas sp. SG43-1
AAAATTAAAAATAAATAAAAATAAATAAAAAAAGCACTAAAAAGTGCCTTTTGAAACCATGAAAATGAATGTTATTTAATAAATGTGCCTCGGATTGGATAGTCGTTTTCTCTAGAAAACTTAATTCCACCTAGCAGTTGCTCTAAATCAGGACGAACAAATGGGCTGTTTGATATATCGACCATTTGAAGCTGATTTTTTTCATTAAGTACAAAAATGCCTGGCTCAGCAAATGGATGATCAGTTTCTGCATCACTGCGAGGCTCGCTGATATGTAGCCCTAAATCGGTCATTTGTTCGATTGTTAAACCATAGTAAATTGGGAAGTTAATATCTATTTTTTCAAGATGTTTATTAAGCTGCTCATGGCTATCACCACTTACTGCAACAACTTCAACACCAGCATCTTTAAAGTCTTTATGAACTTTAGCAAGCTCGTTAAGTTGCGCAGTACATTTAGGGCAGTGCTGGCCTCGATAAACAACAATCATTTTCCAAGGAGAGTCACTTACTCTATCAACTAAATCTACCTTATTCTCATCAACATCACTCACTACTAGTGATGGCATAATATCCGCAGGTTTTAAACTAGTGTTACTCATTGCGATCTCCTTTTACTGTTTCAGATTAAAAATTAATTTGCTCTTACCCATAGAGCTTAGGGTAACTTTTATTAATTCAACCTGAAAAGTGTAATTAAAAATCGATTATGACTTTAAGACCATCCCTTTATTTTTCTATAAATGGTAGATGCACTAACCCCTAGATAAGCAGCAGCAAGAGGAATATTGTCTTCACAGCTTTTAATTGCATTTTCAATCGCCCTTTTTTCAACTTGCCACAAAGGTTCTATATCGTGAACAGACATAGGCGATAGTTGAACACTCTGCTCGTTTGTATTGTGAACTGACTTAGCGGATATCGAATGCTTAACAGCGCCTAATCCAAATGAGCTTGGTAGCATGTCTTTTTCAATTACATCGCCATCATTAATAACGACGGTGTTTTCAATTACATTTTGTAGTTCGCGAATATTTCCTGGCCAATCGTAATTACAAAAAAGCGCCTTAACTTCATCAGAAAAACCAGTGAAATGCTTTGCATTACTATCGCTTTTTTGTTTCAAAATATACTCAGCAAGCAGTAATATATCGCCTCCGCGTTCTCTTAAAGGGGGGAGCTTTACGGGGATAACATTTAAACGGTAATATAAATCTTCTCTAAAGCGCCCTTCTGCAACCTCTATGATTGGGTTTCTGTTTGTTGCACAGACTAAACGAACATCGCTGTGTAATACTTCACTACTACCAACCTTACTAAAAATGCCTGTTTGTAAAAAGCGTAATAACTTTGCTTGTAAGTTAAGTTCCATTTCACATAATTCATCTAAAAATAAGGTACCGCCGTTGGCCACTTCAACAGCCCCTTTTCGATCGCTCAATGCCCCACTAAACGCACCTTTAACATGACCAAAAAACTCTGATTCAAATAGCTCAGCAGGTATAGCTGCACAGTTTATGGCAATAAATGGTCCTGTATTTCTCGGGCTTGTATCATGAAGGGTTTGTGCGCAAACTTCTTTACCGGTTCCACTTTCACCTGTAATAAATACACACGCTTTACTTCTAGCTGCACTATCAAGTAATCTAAAAACGGTTTTCATTGCCAGTGATTCACCAACAAAATCTTGATTTTTATCTCTGTTTTTAACCAATGGTTGAACTTTAACTTGCTCTTTTGGCGTCAACGCACTTTCTACTGAGCTAATGAGTCGTTGACTTGTGAAAGGTTTTTCTAAAAAATCAAAACCGCCTAAACGCATTGCTTCCACTGCAATATCAATAGAGCTGTTTGAGGTGATCATGACTACATTAGCAGGATTTTTCTGCTTATTTACAAATTGTAATACCTCAAGCCCACTTATATCTGGCAAGCATACGTCTTGTACTATGACCGCTGGCATTTTTTCTTTAATACCGACTAAAGCAGAGTACCCATCTGTAAAGTGTTTGCATTGGAAACCAGCCTGCTCAAGCTGACTTGCATATAAAGCACCACTGGCAATGCTATCTTCAACAATATAAACAAGACCTTTATCAATTATATCTGACACAGCTTTCTCCTAAATAGCTATACTATTACTCATTATTTGATACGCATCTCGGGTTTTATCCAAGTTGTGTTTAATAACAAGCGCTGCGTGCAAGTTTTCTTGTGTAGTTGACGGTGGCGAATCGTGTAATTGTGTTGCTAACGCAGCTAAAGCAGATGCACCATATAAAGCTGCTGAATTTTTTAAGACATGCATTACTTCTTTAATTTTTATAGTATCTTCACTACTAATTGCCGTATCTAATTGGTTAGCCATAGTAACTAATTCATCAATAAATAATTTAATTAAACGAGCTAACACGGTTGTCCCAACATCCTTTTCGAGTTGAGTTAATACATTTAGCTCGGTAATACTTTTATCGACAAACTGCTCTGATATGGGCATAGATAACCTTTGTGTAAGTTAAAACTTCGTACACTAATAAAATGTAAGAGTTGTAGTTTAAGAGTAATTTGTTTTTTGCATTTTGCAAATCAAAATGAATATAAACATTTACAAAGCCCAAGTATCAATACTTTTAGTTAACGTTTGCGGCTTATCTAGCAGGTATCCCTGAGCTATATCGCAACCAAGTTGTTCTAATATTTGTAATTGCTCATTCTCTTCAATACCCTCTGCTACCGTTTGTAAACCCAATCGTTGAGCCATCGCAATAATTGCGCTACATAACGTAAAGTCTTCATTATTAGTTGCAATACCACTTACAAAACTGCGATCAATTTTTAAACCATCAATATCAAATTGACGAAGTAAACCTAAAGAGGCATACCCAGTGCCAAAATCATCAATCCACACCTTTACGCCTTCTTTATGGAAGTTTTCAAACGCCTTAGCTATTTTATCAGGACTATGAATGAGCGCTGTTTCCGTTAATTCGACTTTTATAGCCTGTGGTGGTATTTGGTGCTTTTCTAGCAAAGACATTACTTTTGCAAACACATCACCATCTAAGATTTGTACCGGTGAAATATTTAATGAAACAGCAATATCTGTCATACCAAACTGCCGCATATGTTTTAAATCAGACAAACATTGCTCAAAAATCCAGTCACCTAATTCTAAAATCATTCCCGATTGCTCTACATGAGGGATAAACTCATCAGGGCCAACAATGCCAAAGCGCGGTGATTGGCACCTTACTAGCGACTCAAAGCCGACCAGCTTTCCAGATCCCAATGATACAAGCGGTTGATAAACCATTTTAAAATAATTATTTTGCATTGAATCAGACATGATCCTCTCTAACTCATGCCATCTTGCTAGATTGACTGGTTTTTCCGATTCTAGGTATTTAAACGCACTCATGATTTTGCTCCGGTTTCACTCTTAGTGACTTATTATATTAAAGAGCAATTTACAGGCCATTTTAAATACAAAAAAACAGAAATAAAAACCAATATATTCAGGTAGTTAAATTAGAATATTAAATGGATTTACTTCTCCCATTTCATTCGCATTTTGCAATTCAGTTTGCAATGCAGCTACATTGGCAATGTGAGTGCTTAATCGAGCTTATAAAACACAGATAAGCCAGTTAATAGATACTGACCAAATCTAATATTAGCAATTGTATATGAGAAAAGAGAAAGCTTTGATAAAACCCTGTTTAGGTTAAGCACCATCTAAATTTAAGAGAAAATAAATAATTTTATGGGGAGGGATAAAAAATTAAATTGGTGGTAGGAACATAAAAAAACGCAGGCAACTATAAATAGTTACCTGCGCAAAAGTCTCTAGTTTGAAAGAGTGTCGTTATTTTCGTTTTTAGAAGAATTTACATGTTGTGCATAGTTGGTATTTTGCGAGTCAAACGTATTACTCATCAACTGAGCGTTTTCAACATCAGCTTGTGTAAAAGTAATTGGCTGAATATCTGCCAGCGGTTCAATCGAATCGCTACCTCGTAAAACTGTTATACCTATTACTAAAGTGGCAACAAGCAAAATTGACAAAACCATAATTTCAGGTGTTAGTACCCAATTGTTACCTTTAGGCTGTTGTTTGGCTTTTGTGTTTGTTTGCATATTGCACCCCTTAAAAATTTAACTAAATTCGTCTTGATTTGATATTTAATATATTGCGAAAGTCGTGCCAACCAGATAACAACTTTACAAAAAAGTAAAAACCTTACAAAATCATGTCGTTAAAATAAATTAAAGGTATGGTTGAGTATTTAAATAAAGTTCATAACATTTTATTTTTATTTTGAATTGCAATTTGCGAATCAAATTAAAAAAACACACACTAAAAACACTCATTAATTACTAAAAAATAAATTTAACTTACCCCTAAAATACTAGGTTAATTTCTCCGTTTATCAAGTTTTATGCAACACAAACCCACTTTTTATATTGTCTGTTGATCTTTGCGGATTAAAATTCGTTCAAACTACAGGCGGTTTAATCGCGGCGCGAGGTTTATAACCTAGCGGGATCGGTAACTGCTCCTGCGTTACCCTACTGACTTACATCGATGTAAGACCGAGCAAAGCTTCCGCGTTCTGCTCACGCCCCTTACCCCTTCCCTACATGCATGTTGGCAACAAAGAGTAAATAGCCCTTAGGAAGAAACCTTTGGGCAGCGCCTGTTTGGCATTAATGCTACGTTATCGCCCATTTATGGAAAATAACCACACTGCATAGGCTCAACTTTGCCTAAATACCAAACACACTGCTACAAACTTAACCCTAAACGTTTAACAAACCCTAGCCTTCATTGCTCAACTCAGCTTTTCCCACACTTGCGCTAAACGAGAGAGCTTTAAATGTTTAGATTCAATAACCTGCTCTGGGGCATATTTATCAAGTAATAAATAAAGTGTCTCACTTACAATTGGCTTAGCTAAATAGTCATTCATCCCCGCGTCTATAAATCGCTCTTTATCACCATGAATCGCATTTGCAGTGAGTGCTATTATGGGGGTGGTTATACCTAACTTTCTGATTGCTTTAGTTGCAGAAATCCCATCGAGTATTGGCATTTGGATATCCATAAAAATAATATCAATTTCACCGCTTTGCGCCTTTATTATTGCCTCTTGACCATCACTAACAATATGCACACGGCAACCTTTTTGTTCTAAAAACTGCCGAATTACAATTTGATTATTCGTATTATCTTCAGCAACCAATACCTTGGTTCCGCTTAACTGAGTTAACCCTAAGGGGCTTTCTAAAGTTTCTTTTTGCTCACGATTGGTAAATATAATATCCAAATGAAACAGCTGCTCTTCTAATAAACTAATTGCCCGTAGTACATGCGATACTTTATAAGGGCCATTTAACCTAAGCTCTCTGTCGTTAATATTTTGCGGTAATAAGCTTTTACCTAGCAAATCTAGGATGAGTAAACACGGTGAATTAAGGGAGTTGTATGTATTTATACGCTCGCGTGTTTGGGCTAACATTTGAGGATCAGTTAGTACAATTGCATCAGGAAAACTATCGTACTTGGGTATATCTGGGCATACTTCGTAGTGTTCAAAAGTGATAGAAAACCGAGTGAGCGTATGCTCCAAGGCTGTTTTTAGAATTTCGTGACTTCCTACTATCCATACTTTTGGCTTTTTACTTCGTGCTGCAAACCCTTCTCTTAAAATTGAGTCAGTTGTGTCTATTTGCAGCGGGTAATTAACTATAAACTCGCTTCCTTTATTAAACTCAGAACTAACCGAAATATCTCCACCTACCACATCACAAATTTGCCTACATATCGCAAGCCCTAAGCCACTGCCACCATGCTTTCGAGTAATTGAATTATCGGATTGAATAAAAGGCATAAACATACTGTCAATTTTATTTTTTGCAATTCCCATACCCGTGTCTTTTACAGATATATAAAGGTTTAAATTATTACCTTCAATATGAGTGAACTTAACAGTAACCGTTATTACACCATGTTGAGTGAACTTAATCGCATTGGCTAATAAATTTATGACTATTTGTCTTATACGGGCATGATCACCAATTACTTGAGCTGGTACATCAGGATAAAAATCAAAAATAACCTCAAGCCCTTTTTGTAAAGCGCTTTGGGAAATTATATCTATTGCTTCTTCAATACACGTATCAATACTAAATGGCTGATTATTGAGTGTTATGGCTTGTGCTTCAAAACGTGAGTACGTTAATACATCGTCCAATACACTTAATAGCGCGTCAGAACTTGTTTTAATCATTTGTGTATAGCGCATTTGTTCAGAAGTTAAACCGGTATGATGCAAAATATCTGCAGATCCAATTACAGCATTTAATGGTGTGCGAATTTCATGACTAATATTTGCCATGAATCGGCTTTTTGACTCCGCTAGGGTTTCTGCCTGATGTTTAGCTTCAAGTAATATTTGCTCGCTTTCAATACGCTCTTGTATATCCACAAGTGTCGCAGCAATTGATGATAAATCACTTTCGTAGCCACCAACAATTGGAGTAAGTGTAATTTCGACCCAGTTATTTATACCTTGTGCATTAATTAAACGTATATCAAAGCGACGAATGTCACGCTTACCTTGTTTATAATCAAGTAAAGTGCTACTAATTTTTTCTACATCTTCTTTAGCTATAAACTTAATTATAGGTAAGCCAAGGCTCTCATCTACCTTGCTGTGTAGAACTCGCTGCCATGCTTGATTTATAAATAATAGATTGCCAAATGTATCAAGGCGTAAAACAATATCAGGGATATTATCAACGACAGAGTGATAATTATATTCTATCTCTGCCATTGCTTGTTCGGCTTTAACTCGCTGCGTAATATTAGTTTCTATAGCGATAAAGTGCTTTACTTGGCCTTCATCATCTCGCACTGGGTTTGCATCAATAGCAACCCAATAAATATTACCGTTTTTATCGTAATTTGTAGTTTCAACTTGAAAAGGAAGTCCATTTTTTACGGCATGAGACATGACCTTACGGCTTTTTTCACATGTTTTTGGCCCTTGCAGTAAATGACCAGGACTGGTGCCTATAACCTCATCACAGGTGTAACCTGTAAGTACTTCAAAACTATTGTTAACCCACTCAATTACGCCAAATTTATCTGTAATTATCACTAAGTTATTTGTATGGCTCGCAACAAGCGATAAGCGTTTTACATATTTTTGCTGTTGTGTAAGCAAAAGTTGTGAGTCTTTATGACGTTGAATGTCATAGAGTGAACCTATAAAACCGCTTTTTTCATCATAAACTAGCCTCAACTCAAACCAGTTTAAGAGTCCGTGACTATTTTTTATTTGTATTTCTACACTAGGAGTCTGCTTTCCTTCAAGCAAACAACAACTGTATGCAACAAAATGCATAATATCATCGCAATTCATTAACTTAGTAATATTAGAACCAATTAATGAATCGCTTGAGTAACCTAGTTTCTTCTCCCATGCTTCGTTAATATAGGTAAGATTTAAATGTTTATCACACTCAAAAATACATTCATCTAAAATAGCTAATAGCTTTGCTTGACGTCGATTACTATTGGAGAGCTTTTCGACCAATGCATATTGGATTTGCACTTGTAGTTCATCGTTGTTATCCATGCTCTCTCCAATGCTTAATAAAAGTTTTACTATCACAAACTCGCGCATAAAGAGGAAAAACCTCTTCACAGTAAAAAGTTTGTTCAAAAGGAGTGCGACTCGATGTACAGTCACTTAAAATAGTGACGTTAAAACCAAGTTCAACAGCCGTTCGCGCAGTTGAGTCAATACAAATAGAAGTCACCGTACCGGCTAAAATTACATTAGTGACACCATGTTCTTTGAGCTTTTGCGCTAGAGCAGTATGTGTAAAAGCATTTAAACCTCTTTTCCCAGGCACCACTTCTATAACATTGCTAAAAAAATCTAGCTGCTCAATGGTTTGAGCGCCGTACGAACCTGCTTTAAATGCGCCCACATCTGCAATAGCTTTTAATATGCCAATCGGATTTTTAAGCTCACTGTAGTTTTGTGTAAAATGAATGGGTGTATTAACAACTAGCGCAAAATGCTCTGCACAGGCGGTCAATAAAGAGAGTGTATTTTCTACCACGCCAGTAATTCTTGACGACTCTTCAACTACGTCATACAAAATACCTTTTGGTGAAAAGTAATCATTTTGAAAACCAATCAAAATAAGCGCTGTTTTAGAAAAGTCATGCATCATTGCCACCTTATTAACCAATTTAAGACGCTAATTGCCAAGGTTTAATAAACTTTTCAAGCACTGCTTTGGTCACTGGTTTTTGTAAATAGTGCGTAATACCTTTTTCAAATAACTCAGCTATCTGCTCATCCCCTGTTAGCCCAGTTAAAATAACTTTGGGTGTATCATTATTAGGGGTATTTTGACGCACCAATTGCTGTGCTACGTCACTGCCAAACATTCCTGGCATGCGCTCATCTAAGAGCAGTAAATCAAATGGTTCATTTTGAGCAAGCGTTAAGGCACTAGCGCCATTTTCTGCACATGTTACTAAGCAGCCCAGCATTTCGAGCATCACTTTTGTTGCAATTTGACTTGGTAAGCTATCATCCGCCACTAATACAGATAAACGTGTTTGCGTATGAAATGTTGTTAAAATGGTAATGAGGTCAGTATCAAAAAATGGCCAACCTAATATTTTTTTAGATAGTTTGTTCTCTTGGCTCAGCTCACTAATGTCGCTAATAGTGCATAACTTTATGTGTCTATTTATGCTGTCACCATTTAGTTTATCAGTTAGCGCATCACCACTAAGGTGACGTAAATCCTCAATCTGTACCGTTTCCTTAAAAGTGCTATTGAATAATTTAAAATTTAAGCCAAAGCGCTCATGGGTATTATCCGATGTTATTAAACAACTTTTAAATAACGCCTCACAATCAGTTAGAACGTCTATATTTTGGCTAATATCAAGTGCCAAACTAACAGACTCTTTTGTTGCTAAAAGCCCATGAAAATCCAGCGTGCTTACTTGCTCAGAATCATCAATCTGGTAATGAAGGCTAACCCCTTGTATATTTGCTTCTAGGTTAAGTAAAAAGCTCTGCTTTACAGATGCTAGCGCTGGAATCAGAAATTCCTCGCATTGCGCAATCATTTGCTCAAGAGGGATTTGCAAACAAACGTAGTTACATTGCAACTTGTTAATTAAAGTAACTGAAAAATTTCGATTTTGGGTTTTACAATATTTACCGATTACCCCTTGGATAATTTCTAAAACGTGACTATTAATATTCATAAAGTATTCTCGTTAACCCAATGTATAGCTCTTAATCATCAAGTTATGTGCCACAAATTAGTTCTTGTAAACACACTTGCATTCATATACTTAAGTATTAGACAGACAGCGCTTTAGTTTCTCATTCGCATTTTGCAAATCATATTGATATGCAATATATGATTTATAGTTTTTATTAGAATGGTGTAATCGATTTTTTTTGCTTTAAATAATTTTTCAATCATTTAAACTGATTTTAATCAAATTGAGGAGAAAGCTATGTTAACTGTAATTTTTGGCCGTGAAGGTTGTCCATATTGTGTTCGTGCAAAAGATGTTGCGGAGCAACTATCAAATGAACGTGATGACTTTAAATTTCGCTACATCGATATAATTAAAGAAGGCATTAGTAAAGCCGACCTTGAAAAGTCAGCAGGTAAACCTTGCCCTACCGTTCCACAAATTTTTGTGGATCAAAATCACATCGGTGGATTTACAGAATTTGAAGCTTACGCAAAAGAAAACCTAGGCTTGTACAAATAAGCGTTGTATTAAATATGTTAACCAGTTTAATAAACCCCAAATCAAACTGGTTAAATTTCGACCAACATCAAACACATAGAAATTAGTTTCAATTTATACAAGCATTTGCCTCGCGAATCCTATATAATGCGCGCCTCTTTAAATTCGTTGAGGCGTATTAATGTCAGAACCAGTCACGTTTGAATCTCTAAATCTTTCTCCTGCAATTTTGAAGGCAGTTGAAGAGTTGGGTTACAAGACACCATCTGAAATCCAAGCTCAATGTATACCGTTATTGCTAGAAAGAAAGGACGTACTGGGACTAGCTCAAACGGGTACAGGTAAAACCGCAGCATTTGCACTGCCATTACTAAATAATATTGACCCGTCTGTGAAACAGCCACAGATCCTTGTACTCACACCAACACGTGAGCTTGCGATCCAAGTTGCTGAGGCATTCGAACAATATGCTAAACATGTTCGTGGTATTGAAGTATTGGCACTATATGGTGGCCAAAGCTACAGTATCCAATTAAGCGCACTTCGTCGTGGCGCTCAGGTTATTGTTGCAACTCCAGGTCGTTTAATCGATCACATTAACCGTGGCACTATCAAGTTTGATGCTCTACAAGCACTTGTACTTGATGAAGCCGATGAAATGTTACGTATGGGCTTTATCGATGATGTAGAAAGCATCATGGAAAAAACACCGCGCGAAAAGCAAACATGTCTTTTCTCTGCGACTATGCCTAAGCAAATTCAAAACATCAGCAGCAAGTATATGAATAACCCTGAACAGGTTCATATTTCTGCGCGTAACTCTACAGTATCATCTGTTGAGCAAGTGTTTTGGAATGCAAGCGTACATAAAAATAAAGCAATTGTTCGCTTCTTAGAAGCTGAGCAATATGAAGGTGCTATTGTTTTCGTACGTACGCGTAACGATACAGTACAACTTGCTGAGTTATTAGAGCGCGAAGGTTTCTCTGCTGCTCCACTTAACGGTGACATGAACCAGCAAGCACGTGAACGCACTGTAGATCGCTTAAAAAGTGGCATGCTAAACATTGTTATTGCAACAGATGTAGCGGCACGTGGTCTTGATGTTGACCGTTTAAGCTTAGTTATCAACTACGATATCCCACAAGATTCTGAAGCCTACGTTCACCGTATCGGCCGTACAGGTCGTGCTGGTCGTACTGGTAAAGCAATCTTATTCGTAAAACATAACGAACGTTATTTACTTAAAAATATCATTCGTCATACGAAGTCTGAAATTGCTCAAGTTGAATTACCTACAGCAAAAATTGTTGAAGAAAAACGTATCGAAGCGTTACAAGCAAAATTAACTATTGCGCTTGAAAACAAAGACATCACGTTCTTCAATGAAGTAGCTACTAACATGGCTGAAAAACTTGATCTTCCTCTTGAAAGCTTAGCGGGTGCGTTACTGTGTTTAGCACAGCAACAATCGCCAATTAAAGTTGAAGAAGTTAAGATTCAACCTCGTGAACGTAACGAGCGTAACGACCGCAATTCACGCAACGATCGTGGTGACCGTGGACGTCGTAACGAACGTGGCGGCGAACGTGGTGGTGAACGCGCTGAGCGTAAACCTCGCGAACGTAACAGCCGTGATGCAGGTCCTATGGATACGTACCGTATCGAAGTAGGTCGTGAACATGGTGTTCAGGTTAAAAATATTGTTGGCGCTATCGCTAACGAAGCTGACATCTCAAGCAAGTTTATTGGTGATATTCGTCTACACGACAATCACAGCACGGTTCAATTACCGCAAAACATGCCTAAAGATGTACTTGATCACTTCCAAAAAGTGTTTATTTGTAAACGCCCTATGGGCTTAACAATTACAACTGATCAAGGTCCTGCTGAACCACGTGGCGAACGCTCTGAGCGTCCAGCTGGTGATAAGAAACGCAGCTTTAATAAAGATGACGGCGCACGCGGTGATAAGCGCAGCGGTCCTCGAAAAGAACGTCGCCCTGTAAGCTTCACAGCTAAATAAGCAACGACTCTTTAATAAAAAAACCTTGCCACGAAAGTGACAAGGTTTTTTTGTTTTTAAGCTGCTGCTACAGTGAAAACAAAGTAAACTTTCGCGTCAATTCAATAGCGGCTTGAGATAGTTTTTTTAGCCTGAGTTCGGGTTGCTTAATGCCTATAAATACATTTCTCTGATTTTTAAAATAACAAAAATTCTGTAAACTAGACAAAGGCTATAGTTCACGGACGAATTAAAAATTGAAAAAGATTTACGACAACTTGCTCTTTGTAGCAATAGTACTCCCCATTTTATTATGCATCACTATACCTATTTTAATGGACTTTACAGATCCACCATTCATCTCAAATGAACTATACGACGCTGTTTTCTTTATAACCCTCCCTATTATCTGTTGTGCACTATTTATCTATTTAAATATACTTATATTCAATAAATATAAACGCTGCAGTAAATATAGAGAATCACTTAAATACAATTTCTCAGATACTAAAATAAAATTAGCATCCATTTTCATGTACCCATTATCCCCTTTATTAATCTTTGGAATACTCTATGTTTTTATCTCTGATCCTATTAAATTATGGGCTTACTACACACAAGGCGACTATTGGTATAAAGAATACATCCTGACCGATGTACAAGAGTGTGGCACTGAGTATGAAGATAGCTGTACTCGTTTATACTTCAAAGACCCTAAAACGAATAAGATTCATGATTTTAGGTGGTATGACGATAAGTCTACAATAATGAACAACAAAAATGATTATGTGTATATTGTTGGAGAGGCCAGCTTATTTGGCTATATAGTGAGAGATTTAGAAAGATAACTTAGACTTACTTTTACATTACAGGACTTTTATTTAAAAACCTCACTCAAGTGAGTGAGGTTCATAAAGGTTTAGGCTAAGGCAATGCTGGATAAATGTAGCTTGCATCTAAACCTAAAGGAATACCAAGTGCCCAATAACCTAATAAAAAGATACTCCAGCCAATCATAAAGGCAATTGAGTACGGCAGCATAATAGCAATTAAAGTGCCTATACCGGTGCCTTTGACATACTTTTGACAGTACACCACCACTAATGGGAAGTATGGCATTAACGGTGTAATAATATTAGAGCTTGAGTCACCTACACGATAAGCGGCTTGAGTTAAGTCTGGCGAAATGCCAAGTTGCATTAACATCGGTACAAAAATGGGGCCAAGTAACGCCCATTTTGCTGAACTTGAACCTACAAACAAGTTAACAAAGCCAGTTAAAAAGATAATGCCTACAACCGTTACTGCACTTGGCAATTCCATCGCCTTTAATAACTGCGCACCTTCAATTGCGAGCAGTGCACCTAAATTTGATTTACTAAATGCAGCAATAAATAGCGAACAGAAAAACGCCATGACGATATAATATGCCATGCCGCTCATCGCTTTACTCATAGCATCAATCATATCTTTTGAAGTATTAAAGGTACCTACCGTAAAACCATATACAGTGCCTGGGATCCAAAAAAGTAAAAATATTAGTGGTACAATTGATTGCATTAAAGGAGAGCTAAAATTAGTAAGGGATCCGTCACTACTGCGCATTGCAGAATCGTCTGGAGCAGAGACAAATGCTAATAACGCAAGTCCAGCAATCATCACGGTACTGGCTATATAAAAGGCACGTTTTTCATCACTACGTGCATCTTCAAATACAGGTAAATCCTCTTTAGCACCATCAACTGCTGTTTTTTGTAAACGTGGTTCAATAATTTTATCGGTAATGTACCAGCCTAATGCCACAATAAATAAGCTAGATGCTGAAGCAAATGCCCAGTTATTTAACGGGTTAATTGTTATTGCAGGATTAATTATTTGCGCCGCACTTTGGGTAAAGC
Source organism: Pseudoalteromonas sp. SG43-1 (assembly GCF_014164415.1). Classification (NCBI taxonomy): domain Bacteria; kingdom Pseudomonadati; phylum Pseudomonadota; class Gammaproteobacteria; order Alteromonadales; family Pseudoalteromonadaceae; genus Pseudoalteromonas; species Pseudoalteromonas sp. SG43-1. The sequence continues at coordinate 13,712 of NZ_JACJFD010000029.1, forward strand.
TTTGTAGTAATGGATCAATCCCTGATGGAATAAAGTTAGCCCCAAAACCACCACTGACTCCTGCAAATGCAGCTGCAATACCCGCAAGCGGATGGCGTCCTGCTGCATAAAATATAACACCGGCAAGTGGAATAACTAATACATAACCTGCGTCAGTAGCGGTATGGCTCACAATGGCCACTAAAATGATTGAAGGCGTTAATAGCTTTTTAGGAGTAACTTTAAGCATTAACTTAAGGCCGGTATTAATAAATCCCGAATGCTCTGCAACACCGACACCTAACATAGCTACTAAAACGACACCTAAGGGAGCAAAGCCAGTAAAGGTTTTTACCATAGAGGATAAAAAAGTAGCGAGCGAATCACTTGCCAGCATATTATTAATAATAATCGCTTCACCGGTACGTGGGTCTATTGCATCAAAGCTCACGCCTGAAAACCACCACGACAAAAACCAAATTAATAACATTGCAAATAGAAATATTACGGCTGGATCTGGAAGCTTATTTCCTACTCGCTCAACAAAATTTAAAAAACGCGCTACAACCCCTGAAGGTAAAGCGTCTTGATTATTATTCATTTTTATTGTTCCTAAAATTTATTTTAGTAACAATATCGCATAAAAACAAAACAGTAAATTAACATGGGAATGTGCTTTAAAAGTTTTGGGCACAAAAAAACACGATAGTGATAAACAAATCGTGTTTTTTTGCCACTTAGGGTTAAGCGAGGGCTTTAACTTCATCCCACAAGCGTGCAACTAATGCCTTGTCTTCTTCGTTAAGCTCGCCGTTGCGATATGCTTTAACTAAGCTTTGCTCTACAGTTTCATTTAGCTCATCTATACTGATTGTCAGCTTTTCTACTTCGGCATAACCAACTGCAAGATCAAAATGACCTCGTAGATAGCCGCCAGCAAATAACTCATCGTCAGTTGCTTTTATTACTAAATCATCGAAGTACTGCTGGGCTGCATCGATATAGTTCACTAAACTCATTTATTAATCTCCTGGTTTTGCAAAGCACCTGTATTTTCAAGGTTTTGGTGCCCTACTGCATACATAATATGGTCGTTAAATCCGGTGGTTACTTTAATATAACCGGTTAATTCATCATCTAATTCGCTATCGCCTGTATCACAAATAAGGGGGCGACCATTAAGCGCTAGTAGTTTTGTTTTTGTTGCTACTACAATAATATTTTCTTTGCCAATTGCGCGTATAAGCACAGGACTCAATTGCTGGTTACCACGGCCAAATATATGCCCTTGCCCGCCAATGAGCGTAATGACTAACTTAGTACTTTGATCATGTGTAAGCTCAAGTAATTGTTTAGCCGTTAAATCTTGGGCAACTAAGGTTTGATCTTTTATTAAATCAACACCAAGTAACGTATTTTCAAGCCCCATTTCTTCCATTATGGCTTCAACCGTTGAGCCGCTACCCATAATATAAAATGTGTCTTCATCCATTTGCGATACAACATGCGCTGCAATGTCGGCAAGTACGAGTTCGTCGGTTTCTTTACCGCCATTTTTAACCGCTTGCATATAGCGTACTTCGCTAGGTGTTTGCATTTCGCCGTAGCGTTTGGCTTTTACTGTGCCTTGCCTGAAAGCATCTTCATCTATATCCATTACATCTGCATCGGCTAAGGTAACTAACTCCCCCTTAACCAGCATTTCGACTACGCGCCCTGCAGCCTTTGGCGTAATAGCGTAAACACCAGAATGAATTTTACAACCTGCGGGAATACCAAGTACGGGAATGGTACCCTCTATTGCATGGCAAATGTTACGTGCTGTACCGTCGCCTCCGGCAAATAAGACTAAATCAACACCAAAGTCTTTAAGTACTTTTGCTGCTTGTTCTGTGTCATCTGGGGTTGTTATTGCAGAAGTGTTATATACAACCTCTACATTAAAGCCTAAAGCTTTTGCTGTTTGCTCACCCATGTCACCGTTAACAGTGTAAATAGTTAAGCGTTCTTTATAAGGTAATAGCACCTCAAGCGCTGCTTTTGTTCGGCTATTTGCTTTTGGCTCTGCACCTAGTTCAATTGCTTTAGCGGCTGTGAGTGCTCCATCACTGCCTTTTAAGGCAACTGCGCCGCCTAAACCTGCTACAGGGTTTACAATTAAGCCTAATTTAAACGCCATTACAAAGCTCCTTTGGATGTTGCCAATTAAATTGCTGCGCTGTTAATGGCCACGGTGTATTGTAAAAATCACAGAGTGCTTTTAAAAATGACTCTGTACGAGAGTTAAAGCCATTTTCGATTAGCGATAATACCCGTGCATGTACGCGCTGCTGAAAATCAAACCGACACGTTTGTTCGCCGTTTAAGTTATCCACCGACACATTAAAATTAAACCCTGCTGCGGTGCTTAATAACCACTCTATAGCTTGGGGCTTTATTTCTACCTTTTCAAACTCAGCTTGTTTTTGTTTGTCGCGCCCGTCTGGGCAGTACCAATAGCCGTAATCTTCTAATAACCGGCGTGCATCACCGGCCACCAGCCAGTGTGCTATTTCATGTAATGCACTGGCATAAAAACCATGCGCAAATACAACTTGGTGATATGGCACCTGCTCTGTTGCTGGTAAATACACAGGCTCACAATCGCCTTTTATCAGTCGTGTATTGTGACTTTGATAAAAAGTGCGCTCAAAAATTGAAATTAGATCAGCTATTTGATGCATAAAAATTGATTAATTCGTCTCGGTTACAGCGCCATATTAGCGCACTAAAAACGAGACGAATTGTACGGGCTTTTACAACTAAAGTAAAAATAAGGCGAGATAGTAAAATATAAGCGGATTAATCTTTCACTTTATTGATATTTTTAATAATACCTAAACAGTAAAGCGTATTGGCAAGTTCTTTACACTGTGTTTTTTCACTTGAGGTTTTATTGGCTAAGCTAGTTAACATACCGTACCGTTTACGTAGAGTTAGTATATATCTGGCATGCTTACGGCATTCAAAACAAGGTGTACAGTATGAATCGACCCAAAAATCAAGTACCTCAAACCAATATTGCTGCTCTTGAGCAAAAAAAATAAATGCCTTAGAGCAACTTTCGCACTTCTTTTCAATATCAACATAAAGTGCCCGAGGGTCAATGGCATAGTTTTGCTTTTTTATATCTGCCAATATTACCGTATCAGGGAAGTATTTAAGCCTCGAGTAACGCCAGTGCGCATTCTCTATCGTCTCTATTGTCACTGAGGTATTGGTAGTTATCGGTTTATTGCCATACCTTGGGTGATTTAGATACATGAGCTGCCTAGTTTAAACTTATGATTTTAAAGCATAGAACATGCCATATGAAAAACAATAATTATACAGGCGTTCCTGCTTCATCACACTCTACAATATCGGTTTCGGTTAATGCCTGAGTGATCCATACTTGTAATACTGGGCAACGCATAACAAAGTCACAATATTGTTGCGCCTCTGGCGATAACGTAATTTGATATGTTTTTAAACGCAATACAATAGGTACGTACATAGCATCAGCAATACTAAAGTCACCAAAAAACCACTCATTTGGAAACACATCTTGTTGCTGTGCAAATATCTCGTCTATACGGGCTATGTCTTTTAATGCTTCGCTCGATAGGTCTACTTTACGAGTAGCTCTTATATTCATTGGCATTTCGCTGCGCAGCGCCATAAAGCCTGAATGCATTTCAGCGCTTAGCGCACGCGCTTTAGCTCTTTGGGTAATATATTTTGGCCATGCAGCGCCCGATAAGTAAGCATCGTTAATATATTCACAAATTGCTAGCGAATCCCATACCTGTAAATCGCCATCAATTAACGCTGGAACTTTTTGCACAGCAAAGGTCTTTTTTAGTTCATTGTAAAAATCAGGGGTGTCGAGTACCAGCTGGGTTTCACTAAACTCAACATCAAACCTACTCATTAAATACCATGCGCGTAATGACCAGCTGGAGTAGTTTTTATTACCGATGAATAATTGCATATTGTAAATACCAAAGTGAATAGACGCTCCTACCTTACTAGGTGATTAAACAACCAACAACATTTTGTTTAAAGTCTCTTTGCTAACGGTTACTTAAAGCTATTAATTACTCACTTAACTGCTTGTTTAAATGTTTTTTTAATAGTTGTGTATTACGCGTGTTAGCTTTAAAAAACGCATCAAATATATCGCCAAAAAATGGCACTAAGCCGCCCACAAAATCTATGAGCATATTAATGATCATCTTAGTCTTTATACGTTTACTCACACCTAAACGCTGCGCTTCTATAAGCACATAGCTTGATAAAATTAGCCCTGCGGCATCACCTATAACAGGGACTAAGCCAATCACAGCCTCCAAACCTATATTAAATTTAGTAAAAGGAATACCAATGCTGCTATCCGTTAACTTACTGAAACGTTCTAAGCGGGCTATTGCAGCTTGGGCTTTTATTTGTGAGTGTTCATTAATATTATCGTTCATGATTACTACCCTCCTTCTTGCAGTATATAGGGCTTACTTGAACAACTCCTGAAAGGCTCCTAACTAAATTACAGACATAAAAAAACGCGGTAATCCGCGTTTTTTATAATTATAAATACTTACACAGAGCCATTAATTGGCCCGTGTTCGTGATTTACATGCGGATTTTGTCCGCGTTGACGCAGTAAGTGGTCCATTAAGGTAATGGCCATCATTGCCTCAGCAATCGGGATTGCACGAATACCTACACACGGGTCGTGACGACCTTTAGTGATCATCTCAACCGCTTCGTTACTTGTATTAATGCTGTTACCTGGAATAGTAATGCTCGACGTTGGTTTTAGCGCAATAGAAGCAATAATATCTTGCCCTGTCGAAATACCCGCAAGTACACCACCTGCATGATTTGATGTAAAACCTTCAGGGGTTAGCTCGTCGCGATGCTCAGAGCCTTTTTGCTCAACCACATCAAAGCCATCACCAATTTCAACGCCTTTAACCGCGTTAATACTCATTAATGAGTGTGCAAGTTCGGCGTCAAGGCGGTCAAATACTGGCTCACCAAGACCAACAGGTACATTGCTTGCCACTACTTTTACTTTAGCGCCAACTGAGTCACCTTGCTTTTTAAGGTCACGCATATATTCGTCAAGCGCTTCAAGCTTACTTGCATCAGGGAAGAAAAATAAGTTATTTTCCACTTCATCCCAGTCAAACGTTTCCGCCTTAATAGGGCCAAGCTGACTCAAACATGCTTTAACTTCAATACCATGAAATTGCTTTAAGTATTTTTTAGCAATAGCACCAGCCGCTACGCGAATCGCGGTTTCGCGTGCAGATGAACGACCGCCACCGCGATAATCGCGCAAGCCGTACTTATGCCAATACGTGTAATCGCCATGGCCTGGGCGAAATACATCTTTAATTTTGCCGTAATCTTGCGAGCGTTGATCGGTATTTTCAATCAATAAACCAATGCTGGTACCTGTGGTTTTACCTTCAAAAACGCCTGCTAATATTTTTATTTGATCGCTTTCACGGCGCTGCGTTGTATAACGGCTTTGGCCTGGTTTTCGGCGATCTAAATCAATTTGTAAGTCGGCCTCTGTGATTTCAAGACCTGCGGGAGTACCATCAACAACGCCGCCTAATGCAACGCCGTGGCTCTCACCAAAGGTGGACACTTTAAATAACTGCCCAATGCTATTACCTGCCATTAACTTTCCTCATTCCTAATGACTACCAATAGCCAAGCACAGGGCTTGGCTATTCATTTTTTACTTATTTTGCAAAATACTCATCTAGCTGCTTTTTACTAATTACAAATACACCTAAGCCGCCTTGTTCAAATTCAATCCATTCAAACGGCGCGCCCGGATACAGTGCATCCATATGTACCATAGAGTTACCAACTTCTACAAATAACAAACCGTTATCAGTTAGATGTTCACTCGCTTCGCTCAATATAGTACGGGTTACATCTAAACCATCGTGGCCTGATGCAAGCCCAAGCTCTGGCTCATGATGAAATTCGCGTGGTAAGTCAGCCATATCTTCTGCATCAACATACGGTGGGTTTGCTACTATAAGGTCGTATTTTTGACCTGGTACACCGCTAAATACATCAGACTGAATCGGTAACACGCGATCACTCAACATGTAATCGTTAATGTTAATGTCTGTGACTTCAAGCGCTTCATACGATATATCTACCGCATCAACTTGTGCCTGCTCAAAAGCTTGCGCAAGTGCAATTGCGATACAACCCGAACCCGTACATAAATCTAATATACGGTTTACCGATTGTGGCTCTTCAAGCCACGGCGTAAAGCGGTTACTAATAAGCTCGGCAAATGGTGAGCGAGGTATAAGTACACGTTCATCAACATAAAACGGCATACCCGCAAACCATGCAATGTTTGTTAAGTAAGGTACTGGTGTGCAGTCGTTAATACGTTCTGCAATAAGACCCGCAAGTCGGTTTTTTTCTGTGCTTGTTAAACGCGCGTGCATTAATTCTTTTGGCGCATCAACAGGCAAGCTAAGCGCAGGCAGTAATAAGCTTACAGCTTCATCCCATGCGTTATCTGTACCGTGTCCAAAAAATATACTACTACTTGCAAATTGGCTTGTAGTCCAACGTAACCAGTCATGTAAAGTTGACAGTTCTGCAACGGCTTCTTCGAGTGTTGCTTCTTCTATTTGTAAATCGCTCATATATTTTTACCTGTATTAGCTTACTGACTGTTTTGAGTCTTTAAGACGATTGCATTGCCTATCTGCGCTGGGCAAATTACAATTGCCCCTCATTTAAGTATTGTACCGCCTTTTGCGCTGCGTTTTTACGTTTTTTTGTTTAGGTAATAGTTATGAAAAAAGACACTCCATCACATTCGTCCCTAAGCAATGACGACATAAGCTTATTTCGTCAAACGATCACAGGCGCCAAAGTATTTAAACAAGATACTCATCGTTTTGATACAAAGCCTAAGGTGTCACAAGCTAAGCAATTTGCCCAGCAAAAAAAGCAGGCTCAATCTGAATTTTTCTTCTCAGACGTTTATATTCCCGATATAGACACCCACGGCACGGTTAAATATGTAAAACCTGGCCAAGATACTTTCCTAGCTAAACAGCTTCGCCGTGGTGACTTTGCACCCGATTTGACGCTAGATTTACATGGCTTAAATAAAGAACTTGCTAAAGACGAACTCGCTGGACTCATTCACGAATGTAAAAAGCAGCATTATTATTGTGCATGTGTAGTGCACGGTATTGGTGGCGGCGTACTAAAGCACAAAGTGCCTCAGTACTTAGTACAGCACCCTGACGTAATAGCGATGCACCAAGCCCCTCTCGAATATGGTGGAAGAGGCGCTGTACTTATTTTAATTAATTTACCGCAAAGTGATGAATTTAGACGCTAACTTTAGCCATTACTAGGATGTAACTACGTGCATATTTTTTCAATTATTTTTCCGCTCATTTTTATTGTGGCACTGGGTTATGGATGTTGCCGATTAAAATTTTTCGACAAGCAGCATATCGCAGGCCTGAGTAAGTTTACTTTTTATATTAGTTTGCCTGCTTTTTTATTATTAAATATGTCGCAAATTAACTTACAGCAAAGTATTAGCCTTTTTGCATTTTTGAGCTTTTACATACCTGTTTTGAGTGTATTTGGGGTGGGTATATTAATTGATCGCTTTTATTTAAGTAAAAAACATTTAAAAAACTACCAACAACACGGTGTATTTGGACTTGCTTCTAGCTATTCAAATATGGTGTTAGTGGGTATTCCTATTGTTATTGCCTCGCTTGGCAAAGAAATGATAGCCATTGCATTTATGATCATTACTTTTCATAGCACATTGTTATTTGCACTTACATTTTTAATAGGCGCTAAAGGTAGCAGCGATAAATTTTCGTGGTCGCACTTTGGAAAAAGTATGGTACTAAATCCTATTGTACTGAGTATTGGGTGCGGGCTTATATTAAACATATTAGGAGTTACACTGTTTAGCGACTTAGCAAATAGTTTGGAGCTATTAGCTAAACCAGCAATTGCCTGTGCGCTATTTGTACTTGGTGCAAATTTAGCTTTTTATAAAATAGCTGCAAATTGGCAACCGGCGTTAATAGCATCAATTTTAAAAATATTTTTATTGCCTGCATTAGTTTTATTGGTAGGCACTTATGTATTTAAGCTAGACACGCAAATACTTAGTGTATTGGTACTTTTAAGTGCGTCCCCTGTTGGCGTAAATGCTTATCTTATTGCGACTCAAATAAAGCAACATGAAGCTACTCTTGCTGGGGCTGTCGTACTTTCTACTATCTTAAGTGTTATTAGCTTTACGTTTTGGCTAGCTTTACTACTTTAGCTTACAAACCGCCGGCTACATCAACAAAGCTACCCGTTGTAAAAGAAGCGTGCTCTGAAGCTAAAAAGTAAATTGCTAAAGCAACTTCCTCGGGTGTACCGCCTCTGCCAAGGGGTAATTTACTTTTAAGACGATCGACTCGATTTTTTTCACCGCCATCGCTATGCATATCAGTGTAAATAAGCCCAGGTCTAACCGAGTTAACTCGAATACCTTTACTTGCCACCTCTTCTGCCAAGCCAATAGTAAATGTGTCCATTGCACCTTTAGATGCTGCATAATCAATGTACTCATTAGGAGAGCCCGTTTTAGCGGCCCCCGATGAAACATTAACAATACTACCGCCATTTCCCATTCGCTTTATTGCCTCACGGCTACATAAAAAAGCACTGGTAATATTTGTAGTCAAAACTTCGTTTATGCGCTCAGCACTCATTTCTAACAAGGGCATTTGTGGTTTTAAAATACCGGCGTTATTTATTAGTACATCAAGTTGACCAAAGACTTTATCTATATGCATAAATAAAGCTAAAACGTCAGCCTCTAGTGACACGTCACCTTGAATTACTTCAGCCTCAACTCCTAATTGCTTTACTTTTTCTGCCACCAATATTGCACTAGCTAAATCTGCTTTATAATTAATGCAAACATTATAACCGTGCTTTGCAAAATATAGTGCGGTAGCTGCGCCAATACCTCGGCTAGAGCCTGTGATAAGTACAACGGGGGAGCGATTCATTAAAGCTATTATTCTTTTAAAGCTGCGACTACTGAAATTTCAACAAGTAGTGCTTCACGTGCCATTTTAGCTTCCACACAGGCACGTGCTGGTGCATAACCCTCGGGTACCCATGCATCCCATACTGCATTCATATCAGCAAAGTATTCCATGCTCTTTACATAAATAGTCGCGCTAAGCATATGTTCTTTTGAACTCCCTGCTTCATCAAGCAGCGCCTCTACTTTATCAAGCATAGTTTGAGTTTGCTCTTTAATACCTTTTTGCGCGTCGGCGCATACCTGCCCACATAAATAAACAGTGCCGTTGTGTTTTACTATGCGGCTCATGCGCGCACCTGTTTGTAAGCGTTCTATCGTCATAATACTTTTCTCAATTATTTAAAGGTTTTCTGGGGCATTTATACTTATATAACTACTACGCTGGGTTTGCTCATCATAACTAATAACAGCAACAGCACCTGTATTAAAAATTGGCATATTACCGGGGCTTAATTGATCCACTAAATAACTTACAATAGGCATGTGTGCCACTATAAGCCATGTATTGCATTGGGGATGAGTAGCAATAAGCGTTTCAAGATAGTCAGCAGCAATTTGAGGTTTGCCTTCGGGGATAATATCGGACGTGGTTTCGCTAAATTTAAATACGTTATTTTTAGCCACACCTGCAGCTGTTTGCTGTGCACGAATGTAAGGACTAACTAACAGTGCATCAGGGCAATGTGCTTTACTGAGCCAAAGGCCCATTTTTTCAGCTTCATCGTGCCCTGCTTGGGTTAAATTTCTACCTGCATCATCAGCCTGCATGGGTGTTGCTTCGCCGTGGCGCATTATTAGGATTGTTTTCATAAAAAATCAACCGATTAAAGAATATAAAACAGTAGCCAGTTTGCCCATTTGTCAGCTATATTAACAACATAAATCTATTTATTTCTAAATAATTCTTTCATGAGATTCAGGTAAATCTTTAAGCTGTATTTCGCTTTCCTGAAGCCATCATCTGTTGTTAACAAGTAAACGTTTAGTTTCAGGAGCATCATTTGAATATCAGCCGCAATGATAACAGAGCATACCGCGCCTTTACACTGGACAATGGTCTAAAAGTACTATTAGTGCAAGATAAAGATTCTACAAAAGCGGCAGCATCAATGGCAGTTAACGCCGGGCATTTTGACGATCCTCTTGATAGGCAAGGCCTAGCACACTTTTTAGAGCACATGCTTTTTTTAGGCACAGACCAATACCCAGATTCAGGCAGTTTTAATAATTTTGTTTCGCAAGCTGGCGGCAACACGAATGCGTGGACTGGCACTGAGCATACCTGTTACTTTTTTGATATTAATAACCAAGAATTTGAACAGGCGCTTACCCAATTTAGCCGTTTTTTTATTGCGCCACTTTTAAATTCAGCCGAAACAGAAAAAGAACGCAACGCAATTGAAGCCGAGTTTAAACTAAAAATAAAAGACGATGGTCGCCGTATTTATCAAGCCCACAAAGAAACGGTAAATCCAGCTCATCCATTTGCTAAATTTTCTGTAGGAAACCTACAAACCTTAGCTGACAGAGAGCGCTGTATTAGTGATGAGCTTCGCGACTTTTTTAATAGTCAGTACCAAGCTCAGTGGATGACTTTAGTTATTTGCGCAAACGAAACATTAGACACACTACAAAGCTGGGCACAAACTTACTTTGGCGCAATTAAGGGTAATAAAAACCTCAAAAAGCCAGAGATCAGTGAGCCACTTTATCGCAAACAAGACATAGGAAAAACACTTCATATTGAGCCGCATAAGCATATGCAAAAACTTATCATAAGTTTTGCTATGCCTAATATTGACGACTTTTATCGCCACAAAACAGTGAGTTTTATTGCCCATTTACTTGGCTATGAAGGCGCGGGCTCTCTTTATTCTATTTTAAAAGAGCAAGGCTGGATAAACGCGCTTTCTGCTGGCGGTGGTATTAATGGCAGTAACTTTAAAGATTTTAATATTAGCTTAGCGCTTACCGATGAAGGTATTGAATACTTCGAAGACATTATTGAAATGGTGTTTGAATATATTTGCTTAATTAACGATAACACCGAAAAATTGCCGCGTTTATATCAAGATAAAAAAAATCTATTACAAATAGCATTCGATAACCAAGAAAAGTCACGCTTGATTGATTGGGTCAGTAATTTAAGCATTAATATGCAGCATTACGATGAAGCAAACTACGTGCAAGGCGACTATTTAATGGAAGGCTTTAAAAAAGCGACCCACGAAATGGCCATGCAGTGGTTAACGCCACATAATATGCGCATCGTACTTATACATCCAGATGTAGAGCCTGAACATAAAACCGCATGGTACAACACACCATATAAAGTAGAACATATTTCACCTAGTTGGCTTGATGCACTTAGCGAGATAAATAAACCGCTGAGCGAAATGCTGCTGCCTACCGCTAATCCTTATTTAACAAAAGAAGTGGTGTTATTTGATGTCATAAAACCACAAACAAAACCCGAGTTATTAGTAAAAGAACCCGGTTTTGACTTTTGGTTTAAACAAGACAACACATTTCGTGTTGCTAAAGGTCATTTTTATTTGGCCATGGATTCTGATTTTGCCGTAAAAGATGTAAAGCATATGGCACTCACCCGCTTATTTACAGATTTATTTATGGATAGCGTAGGCGAGCAATTTTATCCTGCAGAACTTGCAGGACTTAGCTACCACTTAACCTCGCATCAAGGTGGATTAACTCTACATACCGCTGGGCTTTCATCCAGTCAGTTAGAGCTTGTTGATCAATTAATAGATGCTTTATTTAATGTAGAAATTTGTGCAAAACGCTTTGCTGAATATAAAAAACAACTTGTAAGGCATTGGCGCAATAGCAACCAAAACAAACCAGTCAGTGAGTTATTTAGTATTTTAGGCGCAAAAATAATGCCTTGGAACCCTCAACCTGGGGAGCTTGCATCGGCATTAAAAAACACCTGTTTTCAGCAATTTAATGAGTTCAGAACAGACTTTTTTAAAGCACTACATGTTGAATCATTTTTACATGGTAACTGGCAGCAAAGTGATGCATTAGCCTTTCAAAAAAAGGTCGCCGAACACCTAAAAAACGCAGCCATAATTGAAGATTTAAGACGCCCTCTTTTTGAAATTAAAAAAGTAACTCGCTACGAGTTAGAACTTCCTTGTAGCGACCATGCCATGGTTGTTTACTATCAGGCCCAAACGGATTGCGTGGCCGAAAAAGTAAAAATGATGGCGTTAAATCATTTAATTAATCAAGATTACTTTAACGAATTACGAACAACACAACAGCTAGGTTACTTAGTGGGCGCAGGTTATGCACCTTTTAATACTCGTGCTGGAATAGCATTTTATGTGCAGTCACCTAAGTTTGATGCAAAAACATTATTGCATCGTCATAACAGCTTTATTAAAAAATACCTTGATAACATTGATGCACTTGATGAAAACGATTGGCAACAGCAAAAACATGGCCTTAGTACTCATATTGCAGAAAAAGATAAAAACTTGCGCCTGCGCTCACAACGGTTATGGCTTGCTATTGGTAACAGAGATCATGAATTTCATATGCAGCAGCGACTTTTAGATGCCCTAAACGCACTAACACTAAGAGAAGTAAAAGTTTATGCACTAAGCCTATTTGATGATAATAGACCAAGATATGAGCTTTTAAGCTCTGCAAAAGTCAGTAAATCTCAAAATATGCCCGTTTACTCTCAATCTCTTTGACACTAGGTTTAGCTTGTTTTAAATTATCATTTGTAAATTAGAAGTAATCAAAAAATGATAAAAACAATAATAAAACTAAGCATGCTTGTAGTACTTGCTTACTCATTTGAGCTTTTTGCCTTTGAGTCATCACTTAATTACAACTCAGACAATATACTTATACTAGCAAGCGCCATTATAGCGCTTGCTTTGCCGTACCTGTTATTTGTAATCCATAAACTTAGACGTTCACGCCGCCAACTTCGACTTTCGGAAAAACGCCTTAAAAGTACTGTAGAAGGTAGCGGCGATACACTTTGGGACTGGAACATAAAAACAGGCGAAGTTATTCGTATTAACGATAAGTATTTAATGGACTCAACTACGTTAATGGGGTTTCCGCCAAATAAAGGCCTTATCCATCCTCACGATATTAATAACGTTGAGCACTTGCTAAAAGTGCACTTTGCCGAGCAGTCTGCTTTTTTTGAAGCCACCTACCGAATAAAAGATACTTTTGGTCGTTGGCATTGGGTGCTCGATCGCGGAAAAATAATTGAAAAAGACACCAACTTATCACCCCTTAGAATGACAGGTACCGTTCGCGATATATCACAGTTAAAATCAACTGAAGAGCGCTTAAACCTTTTTGCAAAATGTGTTGAGTCGCTTACTGACGCCTTAGCAATTTACGATAAAAACTTTAAACTGGTTGATATAAACCCTAGCTTTTTAACCTTGTTTGGTGGCGTACGCGAACAATACTTAGGAAAAGATTTTAGCCTATCTGGGTATGAGCCAAGCTACACAAACAGAATTATTGAAATAGTAAAAGAGCGCGAACATATTCAACAAGAAGTGAAGCTTCGTAATAGTGAGCGCATTTTATTACCGATAGAAATATCGATAGATGAAATTAAAAACGATCAAAATCAAATAACTAATTATGTCGTTGTTTATTCAGATTTAACAGAGCGTAAAAAAGCAGAATCGCAGTTACATAACTTATCGAATCGAGATCGCACAACCAGTCTGCCTAACCGAAATTTATTTTTTACTGATTTGCAAAAGCTAGTAAAGCTCAATTCGCATCACGCCTTACTTGTGTTCGATTTAGATAACTTTAAAAAAATAAATGACTCGTTAGGACATCAGCTAGGTGACAGCTTATTAGCTAAACTAGCAATGCGCTTAAATAAACTAACCCGTGAAAATGATGTATTTTATCGTTTAGGCGGCGATGAGTTTGCTCTGGTAATGTCTGACACTAACGACATACATGTAATTACACGCATGGCTAAACAGTTTTTAGCAGCCATTGCTACACCATTTAAAATGGCAGGCCACGAACTGGCAATCACCTCAAGTGTAGGTATTGTATTATTCCCTGAAGACGGTAATACACCTGAACTGCTTTTAAAAAATGCAGATACCGCGATGTATCATGCTAAAAAGAAAGGTAATAGCTACCTATTTTTTAACGACACGATGAACCGTCAAGCCGTTAAACGACTGCAAATTGAAAACCTCATGCGCTTTGGTTTAAAAGAAGACCATTTTGAAGTGTACTACCAACCAAAAATGAATATTCGCACAGGCAAGCTAACCGGAATGGAAGCATTAGTGCGCTTTATTACACCCAAAAAAGGCATTATTAGTCCGGGAGTTTTTATACCTATAGCCGAGGAAACGGGCCAAATAGTTGAAATTGGTGAGGTGGTATTAAACAAAGCCTGCAGAGACGTAAAAGAATGGCTAGATAGCGGTTTATTTAGCGGCCGAGTAGCTGTCAACTTATCAGCAAAGCAATTTAGCCTCCCCGATTTAACCTCTCGTATTGACGTTATTTTGCAAAAAAATGAATTACCTTCTTACTTTTTAGAGCTTGAAATAACAGAAGGTACTGTAATGGATGACCCTAAAGAAGCCATTGCAATTATGCGTTCGTTAAGTGCCCGAGGTATTCATTTAGCAATGGATGATTTTGGTACTGGTTATTCATCATTAGCGTATTTAAAGCAATTTCCGCTTAATACACTTAAAGTAGATAAAGCATTTATAGATGACATGACCAACGAACGTGGCCGTAATATGGTCGACTCAATAGTCACTATTGCGCATAACCTTGATTTACATGTAGTGGCTGAAGGTGTAGAACAAGCCCATCAAATTGATATACTCAAAAAGCTTAATTGCGAAACAGTACAAGGTTATTATTATTCCAAGCCACTATCAAAAAGTGAATTTACTGAATTTTTAAAGCAGCAACAAACTAAAGCAGCCCCAAGCTTAATTAGAAAAAATAAAAATGTGGCGTCGATAAATTAAGGGCGCCATATACACGCATTTATTCCTACATTTCTAACTAAAGCGCGACGATAATGTAGATTAAACAAGCACCAGGCTACAGGTCCAAGTAAACCGCCTAAAATCAGCCATCGTTTAATTGGCATGCCTTTTTTAATGGTTTCTAAATACATTAAAGCTATAAATGCACTGCTTAGTAAAACTATAAACAAAGCTCCCCCTTAAAGTTGCTCAAAAATACGGCGCTTATTCTAACGCTAACGTGATTAAATTTAAAGCAACAAATCCCCGCGCACAAAAAAGCCGAACCTGTTAAACACAGATTCGGCTTTTAAAATTATAATTTACGCGTTACTTTTCAGCACGACCCATAAATTTGTGTTCAACAGTATTAATACGGATACGGTCACCTGTTGAAATATGCTCTGGCACAGAAATATTTAAGCCAGTAGACATACGTGCAGGTTTTGAACGAGCACTTGCAGATGCACCTTTAATAGATGGGTCTGTTTCTTCAACAACAAGTTCAACACTTGATGGTAAATCAAGTCCTACTGGCGCGCCATCAATAACAATGACGTGTACGCCTTGCGTTTCTTCATTAACAAATAAAATTTCTTCGCTAATAGCATCTTTGTTTAAGTTGTAAGGCGTGTAATCTTCATTATCCATGAACACATACTCGTCGCCATCAATGTACGATAGCATTACTTCACGGCGTGTTAAATCAGCCAGCGTTAGCATGTCACTGTCTTTAAATGTTTCGTCAACTTTACCACCGGTTACCACATCGTATAAACGCATACGGTATAAACTACCACCAGCACGACCTTGCGGCACAGAGCGCACAATATCTTTTACAACTAAAACGCGGCCATTGAAGTCAATAGCAGTACCTTTTTTAACATCACTCGCCTTTGGCATGTGTGAATTCCTATTATTTTTTTGATTGGCAGAAACATACCACGAACTGGATTTTGTTCAACTAAAATTACGTTGGTTTTACGCTACATGTTGTATTAGCTTGTAAAATTTTAATTTATACTAAAATACATATAATCAAATGTGAAAAAAACTGCTATGGTAGCTTTACCGAGTATGACTTCAAGGAATGGATCATGGACCAGAAAAAAGTACATGAGTATTTAGTTAAAAAACCACTTGTTCAGGTTACAAAACCATTTGCGCAAGAGGTTGATGTATATAAAGTGAATCATAAAATGTTTGCGACTCTTGCTATTGGCAATGACGGTCAAACTAATGATGATGGTGAGGTTATTTGGTGGCTTAACTTAAAATGCGATCCTGATGAAGCAATATCATTGCGTGATACTTTCCCGGCAGTGATCCCTGGTTACCATATGAATAAACGCTTATGGAACACAGTAATTTTAGACGGCACAATTGCACAAAGTGAAATTGAGAGAATGATTGATAACTCATTTAATTTAGTCGTAGAAAATATGCCAGAAAAAGACCGCAAAGCTATCGCACTTCACTTGTAGCACTTTTTGGGCTAGGCTACTAGCCCATTAAAACCTTAAACCTTAAGCGTATAAATTAAATCGTCATATAACTTTTCGCCTATTGTATGCACTTTAAAAAGTGTATCGGTATGGGTTAAGCCACACTTACTAAGCACCTTTTCAGAACCAATATTGCCACGCGTTACGACAGCTTTAAACTGCCTAATACCACATTCTTTCCAAGCCCAATCAATCACAGCTCTTAAAGACTCTGTCGCGTAGCCTTTATTAAAATACTCTGGCAATAATAAATAACCAAGCTCTGCGGTTTCTCCGTCATAGGCAAAGCCTGTAACACCCACTGGTTGTTTTGTTTTATTATTAATAATGAGTAAGCACAGTGGGTGGCGTGATTTAGTATTCCACTTAGGTAAGCGTATCTCAAAGCGGTTTCTTATCAGTGACTCCATTGGCATATCAAAACAATACTTAAGGACTTGAGGATCGCGATGAAGCGCTAGAAAAAGAGGCCAATCAGATTCTTCCATTTGGTACATGCTCAATCTTTGTGTAAATAATGTCATTAAGCTCCTCATTTAAATATTAAAAATCATAAAAAAACCGCATCTAAATGCGGTTTTTATAAACAGTAGAAACTTTATTCTTTTGTTTCAATCTCTTTAGTAACTTCAGGCTCAGTGACACTTTGCTCTTGTGGCTCAGTGCTTTGTACTTCAGGAGCTACAACCTCAACAGTTGCTGCATTATAAAAAGTAGTACCAGAGCTTGCCATTGTTACCAGTGACTCACATGGAGCAAAGTTAGCATCGCTGTTAGCTAATGTAGACATATCAGAGCTTATTTTACTTGCGCCTAATTTATCCATATAGCTAAACGGGCCACCTAAAAATGGTGGGAAACCAATACCAAATATTGCACCAATGTCGCCATCACGAGGGCTTGCAATAATGCCATCATCTAAACAGCGTACTGCTTCGTTAAGCATTTTCGATACACATCGCTTAGCAATTTCGCTTTTGTTTAAACGTGGAGCTGGGGTAACACCCAATAGTTCGTAAACTGACTCATCAACCTTTTTGCCTTTTTTGTCGTATTCATAAAAACCACGACCGGACTTACGGCCAAGGCGTTTTGAATCAATCATACGCATAAATGCATCAGGGCCTTTAAAACGCTCACCTAATTCTTTTTCAAGAATTGGAGCAATTTTAGAGCCAATATCAATCCCTACTTCATCAAGTAGAGCCAGCGGTCCTACCGGAAAGCCAAACTCAACCAGGGCTGCATCAATCTTTTCAATTGGCTCACCCGCAAGCATTAAATTAGCAGCTTCGTTTAAGTAAGGCGCTAAAATACGATTTACGTAAAAACCGGCCATGTCTTTTACAACAATTGGCGTTTTACCTTGCTTACGTGCAAAGTTAACAACGCGAGCAATAGTCTCTTTAGATGTACCTTCGTGTGGAATAATTTCCACTAATGGCATTTTTTCTACTGGTGAAAAGTAATGTAAGCCAATTACATTTTCAGGACGTGCTGCCTGCGCTGCAATTTGCGATATTGGTAATGATGACGTGTTACTAGCAAAAATTGTATTTGCTTGGCATTGCTGCTCTACGTCTGCAACCATACCTTGCTTAAGTGCAAGATCTTCAAACACCGCTTCGATTACTAAATCAATGTGTTTAAAGCCACTGTAGTCAGTTGTGCCTGTAATACGGTTCATTGTTAACTGCATATCAGCTTTAGACATAATACGACGTTTAAGGCGTTTATCTAAAATTTTGTAGGTGTAGCTCATTGCATTACTAATGCCCTGCTCTGCTACATCTTTAATACGTACCGGCACTTTAGCTTTAACAGCACTTACGTGCGCAATGCCAGCGCCCATTAGTCCACCACCTAAAACAGCGGTTTTGCTAATTGCTGGTGCGTCATCATTGCGCCACTCTTTTTTCATTTCAGTGGTTGCAAAGAAAATACCGCGAAGCGCTTTAGATTCGTCACTCATTACAAGTGTTGCAAAGCTTTCAGCTTCTGTTTTATACGCTTTTAGCTCATCAAGCTCTACACTAGCTCGCACTGCTTTAATAATAGCGAGTGGTGCTGGGTAGTGCCCGCCCGTTTTTTTAAGTACGTTTTCTTTAGCTTTTTTAAAGATAAAGTTACGACCAAACGGGTTTGATTCTAATAATTTACTGATGTTATCGAGCTTTGGCTCTTTTGCTTGTGGCTTTTTCTTAGTCGCAAATTCTTTTGCAACTTTTAGCAGCACACTGTGTGGTACACAGTCATCAAGCACGCCTGCTTTTTTAGCTTGCTTAGGGCGAATTTGTTTACCTGTTAGCATCCACTCAAGTGCTTTTTGAATACCAACAATTTTAGTTAAGCGCTGCGTACCGCCGCCACCTGGTAGTAAACCAAGTTGCACTTCTGGTAAGCCAATTTTTGTTAAATCGCTGTCGGTACCAACACGGTAGTCACACGCTAAAGCAAACTCTAAACCACCACCTAATGCAGCGCCATGAATCGCACTTACTGTTGTGTATGGCAGTTTTGTCATATCAAAAAATGCTTGATGGCATAGTTCGCTAATAGCTAAAGCATCATCACGCTTTTGAACGCTATCAAGCATTTTTACATCGGCGCCCGCGATAAAGTTATCGGTTTTTCCGCTTATAAATACCATGCCTTTTACATTTTGCGACTTAGCGTCTTCTAATAATGCTTTTAAGTCATCGGCAAAACTACTGCGCAGGGTATTCATTTTCTCCCCTGGCACATCAATCGTTACTACGGCAATTTTGTTTTCATCTACCACTAAATTAAATACTGAATCAGTCATTACGCGCTCTCCAATACAAAGGCTGCACCTAAACCACCAGCAGCACACGCTGTTGTTAATGCCAAACCGCCACCACGACGTTTAAGCTCGTGTAAGCTTTGCGTAATTAAGCGTGCACCTGTTGCTGCAAATGGGTGACCATATGCTAAAGAGCCGCCGTTAACGTTAAACTTATCCATGTTAATTTCGCCAATTGCTTTGCTGCGACCTAAATGCTCTTGTGCAAATTTGTCTGAGGCAAACATTTTCATATTGGCAAGTGTTTGCGATGCAAACGCTTCGTGCATTTCAATTAAATCTAAATCAGCAAGCGTAATACCCGCTCTATCTAGTGCAATAGGCGTTGAATGAGCTGGGCCCATTAACATGTCTTTTTCTACGCCAATTGCCGAAAATGCAAAGCTACGTACGTAACCTAGTATTTCATAGCCAAGTGCTTTTGCCTTGCTTTCGCTCATCATAAGTACGGCCGCTGCACCATCAGTTAATGGTGTTGCATTTGCAGCGGTAACAGTACCGTGCTGACGGTCAAAAACAGGTTTAAGCTTGGCGTAGCCTTCAACCGTTGAGTTTTTACGAATGTTGTTGTCTTCTGAAATAAAGCTTTTATATGGCGGTAAATGCGCCGTCATTACTTCATCTTTTAACTTACCATCAGCCCATGCTTGCGTTGCAAGTGAGTGAGAACGATGCGCTAACGCATCTTGATCTTCACGGCTAATGTTGTGTGTTTTAGCCATTTGCTCAGCAGTTTGCCCCATTGAAAGGCCTGTTGAGTACTCTGCAACTGCAGGAGGCACTGGTAATAAGTCTTTTAAACGCAGTTTTGAAAATATTTTTAAACGTTGACCAAGCGTACGCGCTTTATTTAAATCAACTAAGCTGCCTGCTAGCTTTTTACTTACACCAATTGGCAATACTGATGACGAATCTGCGCCACCTGCAATACCTACACTTACAGATCCCGCCATAATAGACTCAGCTACATTAGCAATAGCCTGAAAGCTGGTAGCACATGCGCGCGATACAGAATATGCATCAACCGATACAGGCATACCTGTGCCCAATACAATTTCACGTGCAATATTTGGCGCTTCTGGCATTTGTACTACTTGACCAAATACAAGTTGATCAATTTCTGACTTATTGAAATTTAATCGTTCAAGCATTTCGTTAACCACCAATTTCCCCATATCAAGTGCAGGTACATGGTGAAACGCTGTTGCTTGTTTTGCAAAAGGTGTACGTAAGCCGCTAACGATGGCAATACGGTCGCCCTTTGGTGTTTTTAGTATGTTTTGCTCAGACATTTATGCTCTCCCGCTGACAGGTCTGACCTGTTTGTTTTCCTCGATTCTAAACAACCCGTGCCCTAAAGCCAATAGATAAACACAAATTTATATAAACAGTGTTTAATTACGACTATCACAATAGGCTTTTTTAGACGCATTTACAAAGTTTTGTGGTACGCTAAAATTCGTTAAAAAATAACGAACTATTTTAAAAAATACAGTCTAACTCTTGAGTTACCCAATTATAAACCTTATAAATAGGTCAGTATTTATCACCTAACACTATTAGGTACAAACCCAGCTGACGAGGACAGTCCACTTATTATGGCAGCTAACGCATTTTCACAATTAAAAACGTACTTAGATACACAAATCATTGGCCAGCCAGAGCTTACTCAAGCGCTACTTATTGCTATTTTAGCTGATGGTCACTTATTAGTAGAAGGCCCTCCTGGGCTTGCAAAAACACGCGCAGTTAATGCACTTGCTAAAGGCATTGAAGGCTCATTTCAGCGCGTACAGTTTACGCCAGATTTATTACCAGCTGATGTAACAGGTACCGATATTTACCGCCAACAAACTAGCGAGTTTGTATTTGAAAAAGGCCCTCTTTTTCACAACCTAATTTTAGCTGACGAAATTAATCGTGCACCAGCCAAAGTACAATCAGCACTATTAGAAGCCATGGCAGAGCGACAAGTTACCGTGGGTAAAAATACCTATCCGCTTAGCGAACTGTTTTTAGTTATGGCAACGCAAAACCCGCTAGAGCAAGAAGGGACTTACCCGTTACCAGAAGCCCAGCTGGATCGCTTTTTACTGCACCTAAGTATTGACTACCCTGGCGCAGAGCATGAGCTTGATATACTGCGTTTAACACGCGGCGAAGCGCTTAACGAGCAACAACCAGTAATGCAAAAAATTAGTCAAAGCGATTTATTTGCAGCGCGTAAAGAAATATTAGGCCTTTATTTAGCAGAGCCACTTGAGCAATATTTAGTACAACTTATTATTGCCACTCGTGAAGGCGCTAAATTAGACGCGCAACTAGGTAGCTGGATTGAGTTTGGTGCAAGTCCGCGTGCAACAATAGCACTTGATAAATGTGCTCGTGCTCATGCATGGCTTCAAGGCCGTGACTTTGTAGCACCTGATGATATTCAAGCTGTTGTGCATAACGTACTGCGTCATCGCATTATTTTAAGTTACGAAGCCCAAGCCGATGGCATTACTAAAGATCAAGTAATAAGCCGTATAGTTGAACTTGTAGCCGTACCATAAGTTATGCAAAAACAATTAGAAACCCAAGCATGGCTCAAACAGAGCCATAGCCACGGTGTTAATTTAGCACTCAAAGAGCTGATGTATTACAAAGCCAAAGCGCAATTGCTTGAACTTGCCCCTAAGGTAAAAATAAAAAACACCTTAACAGGGCAATACCTTGCACCGCACAAAGGCCGAGGAATGGAATTTGCCGAAGTGCGACATTATCAGCAAGGTGACGATATTCGCTCTATTGATTGGCGAGTTACTGCGCGTACCGGCGAGACTCACACAAAGCTCTTTCAAGAAGAAAAAGAGCGCCCTGTGTTTGTGTTCACTGATTTTTCTAACTCAATGCTGTTTGGCTCAAAGTTACTGTTAAAGTCGGTGCAAGCTGCGCATATAAGCGCTCTTGTTGCATGGTCGGCGTGTCAGCGCGGCGATAGAATTGGCGGTATTGTGTTTAATCAGCACTCGCATTTAGAGCTAAAACCCAGCGCCCGTGAAAAAGCCGTGCTTAAGCTTTGTCATAATTTATGCGACAACCACCAGCAAGCGCTTAACAATATTGATAAAACAGCCACTAACAACTTTAGCGATAACCTAAAGCGCCTTAACCATTTAGCAAAACCAGGCAGCTTAGTGTATTTAGTGTCTGATTTTAACGCTCTCGATGATGCCAGCTTTAAGCAACTTGAAATATTAAGCCGCCACTGCGAGCTGATTGGTTGCCACATAAGCGATCCGTTTGAGCATCAGTTACCTGCGTTTAAGCAAGCCGTTACCGTTAATGCAAATGGTCAAGACTTTGCCCTACCATTAATGGATAACAGCTTTAGAGAACGCTTTGCTAAAAATGCTGAGCAAGCATTTAGCGCGCGCTTTAATCGCCTAACTAAATCGGGTCTTAATTTAATATCATTCAATGCAGCAACACCGCTTGAGCTGCAATTAGTGAGAAAATAACCATGCAAACCAATCCACTCGATGGCCTGCACGATATAATAGCGCCAAGCCAAGTTAATTGGTGGCCACTCGCCCCTGCTTGGTGGGTTATTATTGCACTGCTGTTTTTAGCACTGTGCGCAGCTATTTATATATTTTATAAAAAACATAAATTTAAAAAGCCTAAACGCTACGCAATACAATTGAGCCAAAGTGAGCAAAACCCTCAGCAACTGCATATTATTTTAAAACGTTTAGTGATTGAATATTACGACAAGCGACTTGCTGCGCAATCTACCTCTAAATGGTGCACAACACTTAATACACTCACCGGTTTAAGCTTTACAGAACAAGAAATACTAAGCTTGTATAACCCCAGCCAAAAAGATACAACACTGTGCGAAAAATTTCGCCAAGGTATTAAGCAATTTAAAATAAAGGAGTCAGTAAATGTTTGAATTTAGCTGGCCATGGTTATTTTTATTACTACCCTTGCCTTTATTACTTTTACTATTAAAACCCGCAGCAAGTAATGCCAGTACGCGTTTACGTATACCCAGTTTTGCAAAGCACAATTTAACCAGCCAAAGCATCGAGCCACACGCACGACGTTTAAACCCTTTCGAGTGGATAATTTGGTTATTACTTGTTACTGCTGCTGCCAATCCAACATGGTTAGATGAGCCAATTTCATTACCAAATGAAGGACGCGATATAATGTTAGCAGTTGACTTATCAGGCTCGATGACCGAACAAGACATGGCTTATAATGGCCAATATGTTGACCGCCTTACCATGGTAAAAGCTGTACTCAGTGATTTTATAGAGCAACGTCAAGGCGACAGGCTTGGGCTAATATTATTTGGCGACACCGCGTTTTTACAAACCCCGCTCACCCGCGACGTTAAAACAGTAAGTAAAATGCTCAGCGAAGCGCAAATTGGTTTAGTGGGGCGCGCAACAGCAATTGGTGATGCATTGGGTCTTTCGGTAAAACGCTTTGCCAATAAAGATGAAAGTAACCGAATTGTGGTGCTATTAACCGACGGACAAAACACCGCGGGCAATCTAAACCCAGAAGATGCCCTACTGCTAGCTCGCGAAGAAGGTATTAAAGTCTACACCATTGGTGTTGGCTCAGATAATCCGCGCGGCTTTAGTCTCTTTAATGTGGGTGGCTCTAGTGGCAGTAATTTAGATGAAAGCTTACTTAAAAAGATTGCCGAGCAAACTGGCGGATTATACTTTAGAGCTAAAGATGTAGCTGGCCTTCAACAAATTTACGCAGAGCTTGATAAGCTTGAACCTATTAGCGCTGATGAACAAACATTTCGCCCACAAAGCTCATTATTTTACTACCCGTTACTTATCGCTATTTTACTTATTAGCTCAAAAGTAATGCTTAGTACACTGCGTGCATTAAAGGAGCCAAACTAATGGATTTTGAATTTATTCGCCCCGCTCTTTTATGGTTACTCATACCTGCTGTGGCATTATTTTTTGTTGCCTTAATTAAGCATAAAAAAACCACCAGTGAGCAGCTAATTGCACCTCATTTAGCACAATTTATAATGAGCGAAGCAAACACTAAAGCCAGCCAGCCACTTTGGTTAGTTGCTTTGTTTTGCAGCCTTGGCATTTTATTTAGTGCTGGGCCTAGTTTTGAGAAAAAACAAGTTCCTGTATTTCAAAGTAAAAGTGCCCGTGTAATTGTTATGGATATGTCGTACTCAATGTACAGCACCGATATTTTACCAAATCGTTTAATGCAATCACGCTTTAAAGCGCTTGATATGATTGAGCTATTTAAAGAAGGTGATACCGCGCTTGTAGCTTACGCAGGCACGGCCTATGTAATTTCGCCACTAACAAACGATGCCACAACACTCAGTAATTTAATTCCAAGCTTAAGCCCTGAAATAATGCCAGACAAAGGCTCAAACGTTTTAGCCGGTCTTGATATGGCCAAAGAGCTATTAACACAAGCAGGTTATATTGATGGCGACATTATTTTAGTGACCGACGGTATTGACCAACAAGAACAAAGCGACGTTAGTAGCTTTACCAGTAACACCCAATATAGATTAAATATATATGGTGTAGGTACCGCTCAAGGCGCACCAATTAAGTTACCTGAAGGCGGCTTTTTGAAAGACAGAAACGGCCAAATTGTAGTACCTACACTTAATGCCTCTCAGCTTAAAAATTTAGCATCAAGCAGCGGCGGTAAATTTGCGAGCTACCAACCTAGCAATAACGACATAAATACGTTTGCTCCAAATGCACAGAGTGAATTATTGAAAGACGAAAAACAAAGCCACGCACTTTGGCGAATAGATGCAGGTATATACGGACTATTGTTATTACTGCCATTTGGCTTGTATTTATTTAGACGCGCTGCCTTGCTAGGCGCATTTTTAGCTTTTGGCTTTTTACCGCAGCAAAATGCGTATGCCATAGAGCTCCCCACTCTTTTGCAAAATGCAGATCAACGTGCATTAGAGGCTTACAATAATAAAGAATACGATGCAGCAACACAGGCTCAATCGAGTGAGTTAAAAGGCGCTGCGCTTTACCAGCAAGGTAATTTTGATGCTGCACTTAGTGAGTTTAGTAGTGATAAGTCGGCTAGCGGTTTATACAACTACGGTAATGCCCTCGCCAAAGCTGGCAAGCTTGAGGAAGCAATTGAAGCTTACAAACAAGCCCAAACCTTACAAGACGACTTTACACAAGCAGCTGATAACCAAGCTTTAGTTGAACAATTACTAAATCAACAAGAACAACAAAACCAGCAAGATCAGCAAAGCGACGGCGACGACTCTCAAGACCAAGATGATAGCCAGAAAAAAGATGAGCAAAACCAAGGGCAAAATTCTGATGAGTCAAAACAGGATCAGCAACAAAATGGTGATAAAAGCGATTCTGAAAAAGGCGAAAACGAGAGTCAAAACCAAAGCGATGAAAAATCTGATAAAGAATCAGATAAAGAGTCTGAACAATCAAAAGATCAACAAGGTGAGCCAGGCGAGCAATCAGACAAGCAAAATGAACCTGATATGCAAGCTCAGCCAAAAAGTGAGCAAGGGAAAAATAAAGACGCTGACCAGCCTAAAGAAGACGATCAGCAACAAAGTAAGCCACAAGCAATGAATGAGCAACCTGCCACTGATGAGCAAAAACAAAATGCTCAGCAACAAGCCATGCAAGCCCAAGCAAGTGAGCTCACTAATGAAGAAAAAGAAAAAGCACAACAGCTTAATCAACTACTGAGAAAAGTTCCGGACGATCCGGCTATTTTATTACGGAATAAAATGCAATTAGAAGCCCAAAAAAGACAATATAAACGTCGCCCTACAGGAGTCGAAAAATCATGGTAATGCGATTATTTTGCTGTTTATTGCTATTAAGTGCGATGCCTTCGTGGGCTGCCACCAAATTAGAAGCCAGCGTAGATAAAAACCCTGTATTAGCGGGTGAATTTTTTATGCTTAATATATCGGTAGACGATACAGTTAAAGGCGAGCAACCAGACACCTCATCGCTGTTAAAAGACTTTGTAGTAGGCCCGACGAGCTTAAGCTCTCGTACCAACATTATTAATGGCAGCATTAATAAACAAACTACGTGGTCAGTTAAACTAATGACCCGTACAGAGGGTGATTACACGATACCGGCATTTAGCGTTGCAGGGTTAACCTCACAACCTATTAAATTAAAAGTGGCAAAACGCTCAGTTGATGCAGATAAAAATAACGAAATATTTTTAAAAACGTCGCTCTCGAGTAATTCATTATTTGTGCAAGAAGCCGGTGTTTACACTGTTAAGCTCTACCTTGCCAAAGAACTGCTTGATGGCAGCTTAAGCACACCAAGTATGGAAGATGCTCAGCTAACCCAATTAGGTAAACAAACTGAGAGTTATGAGCTAGTTGATGGCAAACGCTACCTTGTTATTACTCGTGAGTATTTGATTCAGCCACAAAAAAGTGGTGCCTACACGATTGCAGGCCCTGCGTTTCAAGGACGAGTACAGCAAAATTACCGCCAACTGGAGGTATCTGCTCTTGGCGATGATCAGCAAGTAGAAATAAAACCAATCCCGAGTGACTATAAAGGTGCATGGTTACCAAGCGAATTGGTTAACCTTGATGAAGAATGGCAACCTAACGACAACACAGTAGAAGTAGGTACGCCTATAACTCGTACTATTACACTTACCGCGCTTGGAGTTACAAAAGAGCAATTACCTGAAATCTCTATGCCTACTATTGATGGCATACGCAGCTACCCTGATAAAAAAGAAAATAACAATGCAGTGCGAGACGGACGCGTTGTGTCGCAGCAAACGGCATCATATGCCTTACTGCCGCAAAAACCAGGTACTTATACTTTGCCTGAAATAAAGCTGCCTTGGTTTAATACCAAAATGAACCGTATTAGCGTAGCTACATTACCAAAGCGTACTATTACAGTAACGCAAAGTACTACCGCGCCTAATACAGCCATAGCAAACCCACAACCCAGCACAAATAATTCACCTACTCTTGAAAATATTTCGAATCAAGCAACTGGCACACAACCTATTGAAACTAAAAGTGATACTCCTCTTTGGTTAATAGTCGTTGCCGCTTTAGGGTATATTTTATGGATTGGTACTGTAATTTTTTACTTAATAAGCCGTTCTACTAAAAATACGACTGAAAAATTACAGCTAAACACCCGTGGTACTTCTCAGCCAAGCTTAAATGAGCTTAAAGCATTAGCTAAAACACACGATGTGAAAGCCTTTTACACCGCATTAAATAACTTTTCTGTAAAGGTGACCCATAAAAATGTTGGCGCGATTGATGAGCTCTGCATCCGTGTAAACAGCAGCGAGCTTAATGGTCTTATTAGCCAATTGCAGGCACAACTTTATAGTAATAAAGGCGCAAACACGGATCTTAATGCTATTATTAAAATTCTTGAGAACTATCAAACTCAGGCATCAAAGTCGCAACAAGCTGTATTAAAAGACCTTTATGATTAATAACTACGAACCTCAGGTCTTTTTTTGCAATAACTAATAATTTTTAATTAAAAAAGTGCTTATGCTTGGAAAGAAAAAATCAAACAATCAGGTCTTAATCGATATGGCAGAGAAACAAAAGCGTTATGAAGCCTTGGTCCACGTTTACAATAAAGAGCTTTATCGCTTTGCTTATTGGTTATGCCGTGATCCGCACATAGCAGATGATTTAGTACAGGAAACGTTTTTGCGCGCATGGCGTTCACTTGACTCTTTACTTGATCAAAAGGCAGCTAAACCTTGGCTGCTTACTATATTACGAAGAGAAAACGCACGCCGATTTGAACGTAAACAGTTTGATTACAGCGACGTAGAAAACGATACGCTTGTTGATGAAACCAGCCATTCATTAGACGATGAAATGGAACAAACGGTAATTCAACGCCAGATTGCACTGCTATCTGATGAATACCGAGAGCCATTATTACTGCAAGTTGTAATGGGCTGCTCTGGTGAAGAAATTGCAGGCATACTTAATTTAAATAAAAACACGGTAATGACTCGTTTATACCGTGCCAGAAATCAACTTAAAGAGGCTTTAAGCCGTGATGATGAACAACTTAAAGGGGCATCAAAATAATGGATGAACTTGAGTTTCGTCGCCGCACTATTGCGCAGCCAAACGACATTGACAAGGAGCTTATGGAGTTTGCTGACAATAACCCAGAGCGACAAAGTTTTATTAACGATATGAAAGATTTTGATAAATTCATTCAAGATTCTTTAGATATACCTGTGCCTGAAAATCTTGCAGACCGCATTCTTTTAAACACATCGTTAAAAGAAAAAGCACTCCAAGAAGAACAAGCAACTGGTAAAAACGTGGTTGATGCTCGATCGCGTTTTAAGTTTGATCGTGTACATCTTGCGTTAGCAGCGTCTTTTGTAGTGGCGATTAGTGCCTTCTTTTTTAGTACAGAGCAAAATATTGCACATGAAGCAGGTGAGCATGCGCTTGCCCATGTGTACTACGAAATTAATGCGCTTGATAAAAAAGAGCCCATTAGCCTACAAAGCGTCAACGACAAGCTTGCAGTATTAGGTGGTCATCTTGATGAACTTCCTGGCGCTGTAACTTATGCGATGTTTTGTGATTTTAAAGGCGAAAAAGGACTGCATTTAATATTTGAGTCTGACTTTGGTCCTATGACGGTATTTATAGTGCCTTCTGAAAATAAATCATTTGGTTTTGGGGATGACAACTTCCGCGATGAGCGCTTTGAAGGTCACATTAATCGTGGCTCACAAGCTGATACTATTTTAGTGGCAAGTCTTGGAGCACCTCTAGATACATACAATGAACGCGTTACTGGCGCAATTCGTTGGCTTTAAAATAGACAAATTTACCGCTTAGTTTCTACTGAGCGGTTTTTTGATTATATACTCACCAACAAAGCGTTTCTTCACTCCCCAAAACCTCTGATTTTTAAAGTAATTAATTAAATTCCTAAAGAAAGTAAATTATAATCGCGGCTCGATTTTAATTAGGGAATTTCATGAAGAACATCATCGTTATTTTTTCATTATTGGCATTGTTATGTACAGCCAGTTTTGATGCACATGCACGTAAAAAGTTTGGCAGCAGTAAACGCGGACAGACACCTGCAACACAACAAACAGCGCAAAAACAACAAACAGATACAACAACACCTAACGCTACACCTAAAGCCACATCAAATAAAAAAGGCATTATGGCAGGCGTTTTTGGGGGACTTTTAGCGGGTGGCTTAATTGCAGCAATGCTAGGCGACGATTTTGAAGGTTTTCAGCTATTAGAAATGATTTTATTAGCTGGCGGACTCTTTATTTTATTTAAGCTAGTAACGGGCTTTTTACGTGCTAATCGTGCCCCACAACTTGCCAGTGCAAGTACAAGTGCTCAGCAAAATGCTTTTAAACAAGCACCTATCGAGCAACCAACAAGTACAGCCTTTGCAAGCAGCGCCCCACAAGGTGAAAGTGTGCCTTTTAATTTACCACCTAACTTTGACGTTAATGGCTTTTTGCAAGGTGCCCGTAGTCATTACCATATGCTACAAACTGCATGGAACAATGCCGATTACACCACAATGGCTGAATACTTAAGCCCTGCACTTGTTGCCGAGTTTAAAGCTGAACGTGAAGCTATACAAAGCGTAGAAACAGAAGTGATGTTTATTGATGCCGAACTTGTGCGCGCAGATACAAACGCGCAATCGTGGCAGATTAGTGTTCGCTTTAAAGGTAAGTACCGTGATTTAGGCGATAAAAAAGAAGAGCCTATTTTAGAAATTTGGCACTTAGAGCGTCTAATTTCAGACGATGCTCCATGGCTAATAGTGGGTGTTGAAGATTTAATTGATACTCAATAATTTTGTATTGTTTAAAGCACCGCGCTTTTAGCGCGGTGTTTTTTTATTTAAAAAACAATTGATTTACCACGTCCGGATGCTTCAGAAGCGGCATCTAATTGGCCCTCTTTATTAATAATAACGTGTAAGTCACCAAAGTGATTCTCATCTATGGTGTAGCCCATTTTTGTAAGCTCTGCTTTTACGCTATCGGTTAAACCTATGTGTGTTCTAATTATATTTTTAGGCCACAGTTGATGATGAAAACGAGGGCTATTTACAACCTGCTCTGCAGTCATATCAAACTCTACCGCATTTAAAATAGACTCGTACACAGAGCTAATAATTGTTGTGCCACCAGGCGAGCCAGTTACCATTTTAACAGTGTTGTCTTTAAGTAGAATTGTAGGCGTCATAGAGCTAAGCATACGCTTGTGCGGCTGTATTTCGTTAGCTTTACCGCCTATTGCACCAAACACATTCATAACGCCTGGTTTTGCACTAAAGTCGTCCATTTCATCATTTAAAATAAAACCTGCACCTTCAACAACTACACCGCTACCAAACCCTAAGTTTATTGTGGTGGTATTTGCGACAGCGTTACCCATTTTATCAACGATTGAAAAGTGTGTAGTTTGCTCACTTTCTTTAAGGCCCGGTTTAATATTTTCGGTAGTCGAGATAGCGGTTAACGAAATGCCATTACTGCGCTCTTTGAGGTAGTTAATATTAGTTAATGCGTTGACTGGTACATCAAAAAAATCAGGATCGCCTAAATACTCCGCCCTATCTGCAAATACACGTTTACCTATTTCAGAAAGTAAGTGTACATACTGAGTAGAGTTATGCGCTAAGCCCGCATCTGGTTTTTGTAACTCATACATTTTAAGCCACTGTAAAATAGCAATACCACCTGAACTCGGCGGTGGAGAAGTAAGTACTTCATAACCATTCCAACTCGCTTTAATAGGTGTACGTGATTTAGCGGTGTAACCTTTTAAATCATCTTGATTAATTATACCGCCATGTTGGTGCATAAATTTAGCAATAATATTTGCAGTTTCGCCTTTATAAAACCCATCTTGGCCGTTATCACGGATACGCTTTAGCGTTGCCGCTAACTCGGGTTGCTTAAATACTTTATTAGCTTTTACATCAGCAAAGTATTTTTCGAAGTTTACATTTATTTTTTGCTCTTTTAGGTGGGCTATATAATTGCTCACACCTTTTGCTAACTTAGGCGGAACTACAAACCCTTGCTCAGCCAACGTTACCGCTGGTTGTACTAATTCTTCCCACTTTAAAGTGCCATGTTTTTGATGGGCAAGCCACATGCCCGCTACACTGCCAGGTACACCGCTTGCGTGAATACCATATATTGATTTGTTTGCAATAACATTACCTTGCTCATCTAAATACATATCACGATGAGCCGCTGTTGGCGCTGTTTCGCGATAATCTATAAAATCGCCCTTGCCATCTTTTTGAATAAGCATAAATCCCCCGCCGCCAATATTGCCGGCTTCAGGAAGCGTTACTGCAAGTACAAATTGTGCCGTAATAGCCGCATCAACAGCATTACCGCCTTGCTCTAATATACTTTTAGCAGCATCGGCACTGAACGAGTCAGGCATTGCTACCGCACTTTGCGATAAAGGCTGCGCTAAAACACTAAAAGCAGCGAACTGTAAAACCAGCACACTTTTGACGATTAATTTACTTGGTGAAAAAAGCAATCCCATACAACATCCTTAATTTATTATTTTTTAGTTACGCATTCTTATTAATGCACGTCACTTAAGGACAGGTCAATCTTTATACTGTTGATATTTAATCATCTTTAAACACTTTTTGAATAAAGCACCGCAGGTAAGTCGCCTTGCTCGTCTGTATGTGTATAATTTTTTATAAATTGCAGACCTAGCTTTTTCATTATATTTATAGAAGCCGTATTATCTTTTAGTGCCGTTGCACTTATCGCCTTAACGTCATCTTGCTTTATAAGTTCATCACATAATGCTAAAGCCGCCTCGGTTGCATAACCATGCCCCCAACTTGCTTGCTTAAAGCGCCAGCCTATTTCAATATCACAGTAGTTTGGTGCATCAGTAAAAAAGCACATAGGCCTTATTAATACCCAACCTATAAATGTATTGGTTTGCTTTATAGTGATACTCCACAGCCCCCAGCCTTTTAGATCATTTCGATATGCGAGCATACGAGGCACACCCTCATTTTTTATATGCTCTAAAGAGGTAGGTTCACCTCGTGTTAAATACTGCATTACAGCTGGGTCTTGGTCGAGTTCAAATAATTGAGGCCAATCATGCTCATTCATTAATTTAAAATTTAATCGTTTTGTTACGGGGGCGTTCATTTTCATTGTTGTATAGTCTGCCTCGAATTAATTATCAGTCTCTAAAGGAGATAGCACATGAATAAATTAGCAGGTTTAGCTTTATTAGGCACTTTAATTACATTAACTGGTTGTGAAGATGCCAACGAAGTTAAAGAAGATGCAAAAGATAAAAGCGCACAAATGCAAGAAAAGCTTGGTGATGCATGGAACGACGTTAAAGAGACAACTAACGATCTTAAAAATGACGAGTCTTTAAACGAGCTATTAGAGCAAAGTAAAGCAATGGGCTTAGACATGTACGACGACGGCAAAGAGATTGCGGTTGACGCATGGATTAAAAGCAAAGAAGCTGCTGGCGAGTTAACTGAAAAAACTAAGCAAAAAGCGCAAGAAATTGCAGACGAAATTGAGCAAGCGCGTCAAGAACATAACGAAGGTTAATTAAACTTTCGATAATAAAAAAGGAAAGCCTCGGCTTTCCTTTTTTGTTTTGGACTATTTAGCCCAGTTATGCGTTTGCATATAGGGCTTATAAGCTCAAATTAACCTTTGTACTTACTCATCACTAAAGTCGCGTTTGTGCCACCAAAGCCAAAGCTATTAGACATTACAGTATTTAACTCAACATCACGACGCTCAGTAATAATATCTAAACCTGTCGCTTGCTCATCTAGCTCATCAATATTAATTGAAGGTGCTACAAAGCTGTGCTCTAGCATTAATAATGAGAAGATAGCTTCGTGAACACCTGCAGCACCTAGGGCATGACCCGTCATTGCTTTAGTTGCGCTGATCATTGGTGATTTACCACCAAACACTTCTTGTATCGCACCTAGCTCTTTAACGTCACCTACTGGTGTAGATGTACCATGCGTGTTTAGGTAATCAATACTATCTACATCTTGCATAGCTTGGCGCATACAACGTGCTGCACCTTCGCCAGATGGAGCAACCATGTCGTAGCCATCTGATGTTGCACCGTAGCCAACAATTTCAGCGTAAATGTGCGCGCCACGTGCAAGTGCATGTTCAAGTTCTTCAACTACAACAATACCGCCACCGCCAGAAATAACAAAACCATCGCGATTTGCATCATATGTACGAGATGCTTTTTCAGGTGTTTCATTGTATTTAGTAGAAAGTGCGCCCATAGCGTCAAATTCCATTGCCAATGTCCAGTGTAGCTCTTCACCACCACCAGCAAACACAACGTCTTGCTTGCCAAGCTGGATTTGCTCTACGGCATTACCGATACAATGCGCAGATGTTGCACATGCAGAGCTAATTGAATAGTTAACACCTTTAATTTTAAATGGTGTTGCTAAACAAGCAGATGTAGTGCTCGCCATAGTGCGTGGCACCATATAAGGCCCTACACGTTTTACGCCTTTTTCACGTAAAATATCAGCAGCTTCTACTTGCCATTTAGACGAACCACCGCCAGAGCCAACAATAATACCCGTGCGCTCATTTGATACTTGGTCGTCAGACAAACCTGAGTCTTCAATTGCTTGCGTCATTGAAATATAAGAGTAAGCAGCAGCATCTCCCATAAAGCGCATTGCTTTGCGGTCAACGTGTGCTTTAACGTCAATATCAATTTTACCCGATACGTTACTACGTAACTTATAATCGGCAAATTCTTGATTAAAAGCGATGCCGCTTTTGCCCGTTTTTAACGATTCTAATACTTCATCTTTGTTGTTACCTATACTTGATACAACACCGATACCTGTAATTACAGCTCTTCTCATGGGTAATTCCCTTAGCTTAATACTTAATTGCATTCTATTTTACGCGAATTTAATCACCTAAGTGGTCAGCTTTCTAGCGTACACTTGTACTCTGAACTGCTAGCTTATAAATAACGCCAGACTATTTCAAAGAAAACCCGTAAAATAATTAAAAAATATATCTATAAAATTAAAAAATCATGATCAAAAATGCACATATACACTTTAATAATTTAGGTACACCTTTCGCTAATGACTTCGGTGATATTTATTTTTCTAATGACGATGGCTTAGCTGAATCGCATTATGTGTATTATGAGCAAAATAATATAGATGCACGATTACAAAATCATGACCAGCCACATTTTGTTATTGCCGAAACCGGCTTTGGTACAGGTTTAAACTTTTTAAATACATGGCAACGCTTTACTGACCACCTTGCACGTCAACAAGTTCAAAATCAATTAGATAATGGTGTTAAACGCTTACACTTTATTTCATTTGAAAAATATCCTCTGCACATAGACGATTTAAACAAAGCACTACAGGCATGGCCTTCATTAAGCGCCTTTAGTAACAAATTATCTAAACAATACCCAATTAATTTAGAAGGATGCCACAGACTCGAATTTGACAATGGACTTGTTGTTCTCGATTTATACTTTGGTGATGCACTTGAATCAATACAAGCAATGAGCTATCCGCAAACAGGAATTGTTGACGCTTGGTATTTAGATGGTTTTGCGCCAAGTAAAAACCCCGAAATGTGGCAGCAAAGTTTATTTAATTCTATGGCCAATATATCAAGGGCAAGTGCAACCTTATCAACATTTACTTCAGCAGGTTTTGTTCGCCGTGGATTAATTGATGCAGGGTTTAATACTAAAAAAACCAAAGGCTTTGGCCAAAAAAGAGATATGCTTGTTGGCCAGCTAGAGTGCGTAAATGATGCTCAATCAGCTCCTACATATTTTCATCAAGATAGCAGCGCTTTAAAAAATGTAGCGGTCATTGGCGGCGGTATAGCCAGTAGCTGCATTTTATATAGTTTGGCTAAACGAGGCATAGCAAGCCAATTATTCTGCCAAGATGAAAAACCAGCTATGGGGGCATCGCACAATGTGCAAGGCGCTATCTACCCTCACCTACAAGCTAAAAATTCACCGCACAGCGAATTGTTTGCACATAGCTTTTTATACGCAAAGCGCCTATATAACAACTTACTTAGCAGTGGTTTTAATTTTGATTACGATTGGTGCGGCGTATTACAACACGCAGTAAAAAAACCTCTGGCCGATAAACATGAAAACTTAGCACAAAAACAACTGTGGCCAACCCAGCTAATGCACAACGTAACCGCAGAGCAAGGCGACGAAATAGCCGGCGTAGAAACAGGTTATTCGGGCGTGTTTTTTGAACAAGGCGGCTGGGTTAACCCTCCGCAATTAGTAAACGCCATGTTAAGCGCTGCAAATAGCATAAACCCATTTAAAAGCGTATTTAACTGCAATATAAAACAGCTTAAAAAAACTGACAGCGGTTGGTTTTTATTAACGAATGATGAGCAGTTAGGTCCTTTTAGTGATGTAATTATTTGTGCAGGCGAGCACAGTGATGCATTTGAGCAAACAAAAGCGCTACCAATAGTAGGCGTACGCGGGCAAGTTTCACATATTGAGGCAAGTGAGCAATCACGCAAACTTAAAACAGTGCTGTGCCATAAAGGGTATTTTACCCCAGCCTATTTAGATCATCACTGTATGGGAGCCACGTTTGAAAAAAATACCAAAAGCCGTCAAGTTACAGCGCTCGACAACCAATTAAACCAAGAGCAACTACTTAGCTTTTATCAGCAAAGTGAATTTGCCTTAACCCTTGGCAATATTACCTCGGCAAAAGCAGCTGTACGATGCACATTTATAGATCACCTACCAATGGCAGGGCAATGGTGCGAACAAAGTGATTATACAATGGCCTTTGCTAACTTACGCTTAGGTAAACGCTATCAGTACGAGCAACTTAATAAGCCACAACAAGGCCTACATATTTTTACCGGCTTTGGCGCCCGCGCTTTATGTAGCGCACCGCTAAGCGCAGAACATCTCGTAAGCTGTTTAAATAACGAGCCTCGCCCATTAAGCGAACGTGTAAGCCAAGCTATTCACCCTGCTCGGTTTATAGTACGAGATTTAATTCGTAATAAAATTTAAATGACAAAGGTGCTTATTGAGGTAAAATGAGTACCAATAAATGGAATTTATTATTTAAAGGACTTTAATGAAAATTTTAGCATTTTTAATAATACTGCTATGCACTCTATCGTTTAATGTACTTAGCCAAAACGTCACTGAAATCCCACTTCCTGAAGAGTTTGTTACAACAATGGATGTAGCCGGCGAATATCCAATGGTTCGCACTGGTTATTTAACAGATTCAATTTCTGATATCGCTCGCTTTTATCAGCAAAAATTAGGTGAGCCGTTAAAAACAAACGGCAATAATACATATCGCACTTTGTTTTATAATTACCAAGAACATAAGGTTCGTATTAGTCTATATCGCCGTAGTTATGTGACCGAAGTGAGTATAATGGTTGAATAAAAAGTTCTAAAAAACACGCCAAAAGCAGCTAATTTTAATGCTCAGTTAAGTATTGAATTTTAATTAAAGTATTTTTTGAAATTAGCTCATTTAAACTCTTTTTTACCCTTTAAAAATTATCCCCTACCCCAAGGTCTGTTTGTAAGCACATTACTTTTACTATTTATTGGAAGGAGTTAATTATGAGTAAGACCCTAATTATTGGCGCAAGCGGACAAATAGGTAAAATGGCAACTGAGCTACTTTTAAAAAATGAGCAAAATGTTGTGGCATTAGTGCGCGACAAGAATAAGCTAAGCGATTTAAACAGCTCTTTTTTAACTATCGTTGAGCAAGATCTTGAAGGCGATTTTGGTGATGCAATGAAAGGCTGTGACCAAGTGATTTTTGCTGCAGGTTCTGGCGGAAGTACAGGCGATGATAAAACTGTACTTATTGATTTATGGGCTGCAACTAAAGCAGCTACCTTTGCAAAAGAGCATGGCGTTAAACACTTTATTATGGTCAGCTCAATCGGTGCAGACGACCCAGATTCGATTCAAGATGATTTAAAACCTTACTTAGTTGCCAAGCACATGGCTGACGAGCACTTAATAAATAGTGGTTTAAATTATACCATTGTTCGCCCTGGTACACTGACTGATGATAGTGCTTCAATGCAAGTAACAACGCAGCGACCAAGTGATCGTTCTGAGGCTAAAATTAGCCGCGAAAACGTAGCCAATGCATTATTACATATTGCGACTAACTCATTTATTAGTAACCGCATTTTTGAGTTATTTGATGGCGACAAACCAATTAAAGCCGCTGTTAAATAAGCTTTAATACCAATTTATTTAAACGTATAAACAATTATTGCAGATTAGTATAGTTCATCGATAAGCCCAAAAATTACAGTGTAGTCGCTCTGCACCGGTAGTTTTTAGGCAATGAATTGTTTAATTCGCTTAAGTGATTTATGTTTAATAAAATTAAATTTACTCCACTAAGTAAATTAGTGGAGTAATATTTTAATACCTTGCCAACCGAGTTGTAGCGTTAAAAACGTTAAAACGACTCTAAAAATACGCTCAAATCTATCCCCAGACATACTTTTAAGTAATTTAATTCCAAACCAAGTACCTACAGCACCACTTATTATCATAGCAATTACAAGCGGCATCCATTGCCAAAAACTAAAGCCAACAGCACCATAAATTACCGCTTTTAATAAATGCTGCACACTCATAATGCTCGAAAACGTTGCCGTAAATTTTAACTTTTCGTAATTATTTATATATAAACAGCTACCAACTAATGGCCCGCTCGCTCCCACAAACATAGAAATAAAAGTCGTTATGCCACCGGCGACCATACGCCATAACTTAGAAGTTAATTTTACTGGCGGTGTTTTACCCCACAGTAAATAAATAACAAAAATAGCGACCACTAACTTCATAGCATCAAGCGATATATCATCAATAACAAAACTTGATAACCCCGCCCCTACTAAGCCGCCTAACGCAAAATATACAAACATGCTTTTATCAATTTGCTTAAAGCTGAGTAATAACCTATTTGCATTAGAGCCAAGCTGCACTAAACCATGCACAGGCACAACAACTGCCATAGGCATAAACGACGCCATAACAACAAGCAACATTAGCCCGCCACCCGCACCAAATGCAGCAGATATAAAAGAAGTAAAGCCAGCGGTGATCATCATTAATAGAAACAAAAATAAAGACATACTGTCGGGAAATAAAAAGTCCATAAAACTCCACTGCCTATTTAGGTACTTTAAAGTCGCAGTATTTTAAACAATAAAAGGTACAACATACACCTATAGCAAGCGTTATAAGCCTCTATTTCAGTCAATGTATTATGTTGCGTTGTTTTTGCACTTTGTTTGCACATTTAACAAATATTATACATTCAACTTCATTACCGGATATTTCTGATGAGAAAACTTAACGCACCAATTTTAGCACCGCTTACAGTGTGCATACTTGCACTGGGCTTAGCTGCCTGTAACGGTAGTGATGCTGAAAATACCGTCGTAACTGAAACAACCACCGATGAGGGCACTACAACAGATACTTCAACCGATTTCGTTGTTGAAGTTGACCCTTTTAACTTTGAAAGCGATGCGCTCATTTCATCAATTACAACTCAAACATGTACGCTAAGTAATGGCGATGAAGCTTCATGCTACAAAATTGATATAGCCGGTGCGCCTTCAAATTACGAGATTGGTGTATTCTGCCCTAGAAATATCACATCAACAGCAGACGAAGCCGGTATTTGGTTTGATGGCACCGGTGAGGTTTACGATATAACTGGCGACTTTATTTTAAATCTACCAACATTGTATAACGATAGCCATTGGAAGCTATACGACGAAGGTACAGGCCTTGTAAATGTAACAGACACACAAGAATCGTGTGATGGTGCTGCACGTCCAAACGTAGAGGAGCAATACCAAAATCACTGCGTAGAATGCTCTATTGATTATGTTGATGGCGGTATATCAGAATCATTTTTAATACCAATAACGCCTGTTGCAACCACTCAAAATAGCAGTATTGGTAACACTAATGTAGGTGTTGCTCTAAATGGTGTTGTACTTGCTGCACCCGCCCCTGTTGAGGCTATTTTAGGCGCATACACTATTGCAGCCTTTGATGATTGCGCCGGGCATATTAACTTAGTAGCAGGTTATCACTACCACGGTGAAGCAGGCTGTAGCCAAACACAAATCCAATCAGACGGTCATGCCGCCATGATGGGTTATGCACTCGATGGATTTGGTATATTTGGCATGCTTAACGAAGATGGATTAGAACCCACTGATTTAGACGAATGTAGAGGCCACACCGACGATACACGCGGATACCACTACCATGCAGCCGATGTATCTGAAAACATGTTTATTGGTTGTTTTAAAGGTGCTACCGCAAGATAACTCGCATTCTGGCCAAATAATTAACTGAGATACTAATGAAAATATTTAACGTAATAAAAGCACTAACCACTGGCTTTTTACTTGCTACCTCATGCTCAGCGCTAAGTCATGCAGGCCACGGCTCAAACGCGCCTTGGGAAGCATGTGAAGAAAAAGCCATTAATGAAGGTTGTAGCTATACAAGCCATGATAAAAAAGCGACAGGCACATGCCAAGCAATGAACAAAGTACTTATGTGCGTTCGAAATAAACCACTTGAAACATTAATAGACAAAGCAACTCAACCTGCCAGTGATCAAAAGCAATCTGTAAAATCACTCGCAAAACGATAAAGTAAAGTAACAGCTACACGCCAAAGTCTTAACGCTGTTTGTTAAGGCTTTTTTTAATCACAAATCATTAGAAAGCATACCCTTTATCTGTTAAATTAGCTTTGTGTATCAAATAATAAAAATAAAATTCCAAAAATGGAATTACACAAGCAAGGTACTAACGTGAGCGCTACATTTAAAATTGTTTTTAATGGTCAG
Source organism: Pseudoalteromonas sp. SG43-1 (assembly GCF_014164415.1). Classification (NCBI taxonomy): domain Bacteria; kingdom Pseudomonadati; phylum Pseudomonadota; class Gammaproteobacteria; order Alteromonadales; family Pseudoalteromonadaceae; genus Pseudoalteromonas; species Pseudoalteromonas sp. SG43-1. Next base: position 54,262 of record NZ_JACJFD010000029.1, read on the forward strand.
TTATATCAAAATACTGACCTTACCTCTGCCCAAGAAAAACTTAGCCAACTTCTAAATATTCCTCATAATATTGTTGTTCAGTTATTTGATGGGAAAGCTTACGCTTTAAAAAAAGACTTATCGAGTATTGATGCTGTTAAAACAGAATCCTCACTAAAAAAGCTAGGATTAATTACTAAAGTAGAACCGCAACTCTCTACTGTAACCTCTCAATCTCAAAATAATCAAATAGCACTCACTGAGCACAGTAAAAATACAGATAAACACATTAGTGAAAGTACTGAAGGCAAAAGTATCTCAGTACAAAGTGAACGCCTAGATACGGGCAAAGCCCCAAATACAGCTGCCGCTATTAAGCAAAGTTATAATAAATATAAACTACTGCGTAACACTTTAAAAAGCGCATTGTACTTTTGCTATAGCGCACTTTGTATTATTACCTTAATAGGCGTAGTGATCAGTGTTAATGCACTGAAAAACAACTTTGGCATTCTAAATAACGGAACTACAAATAACACAACTACAAACAACTTAAGTTACCAAAATTATAAACAATATTTGATTGATCAAAATAGCCTAAATCAACCAGCAAAAAAAGTAACAAACGAGCAAGCAGCTAGCCCTACACAGCAAAAAAGTAATGAATACTTTAGACGCTTTTCATCGCTAATAAATAGCTACGCGCAAAGTACAGGACAAGCTGATATAAAAACGATGGGGGGCGATAAATTACAACAGCACCTGCAAGAAATAGATGACCTAGGCCCTAAAAATGAATTTTGGCAGCAACTGGTACAACTTTCAAAAGGCTTAGATAACGATAAACATGCAATAGGGATGCTAAACAATACTGATCCCGCCAAAGTACAATGGATAAACGCGGTAGATTGGATCAGCCAAAGCTATATTAGGCAACAGCAAAACTCGCAAACTACAAACAATTCTCCTGTCACTACCTACGAGCCAAGTAACCCTATACTTAACCTAACGTTGTTAATAAGTATGCTGTCGTTATTTAGCCTGCTTGTGATTGCAATAAAAATGAAGCTACGCGCAATAAGACATTCTTAAACTTTATTTTATAAACTCCATAAAAAAACCCGCAAATTTGAATTAACAAATTTGCGGGTTTCTTATGGTTTTCGAATAACGAGTTCAAAAACCTTTATTGGTGGAGCTGGGGGGATTTGAACCCCCGTCCGAAAAGCCTCGACCGTCGGTACTACATGTTTAGTATTGTCATTTAATTAACCTTTAAGTCCCGGACAAACACGGTAAATAAAGGCGAGGCCGCTTAGTTTTAACGCTTCAACCCCGGCCAGGGTTTCCGTCGCGATCAGGTGTTAGGGTGACACTCCAAAATCCAGTCCACAAGAATACATGGAAGGAGCGCTAGCCAGCCTAAGCTGCTAGAGAGTAGTTATCGTCGTTTGCGATTACTTTAGGTTGCGGCTGTTTAACGAGGCAAACCGCACCTCGACATGCACCTTGGGCTTCTTGAATTCCGTCGAATCCTAATCAGCCCCTGAATTAGTAACTCAATTCAGAGCGTGCAAACAGTATAACTGAGTAAAGTACTGATACTCAAGGCCTAGTAACGCTTTATTTTAATTGCGTGCACTAACCGAGCATTAAGTAACCAAAATTTAGTTTATGCAAGCCCATATAAACATTTGCTTAACAATGTGTTTAACCTGTGTTCAAATAAGGAGTTAAGGTTTTTGTCATTTCTAAACCTTTAGTTGTAAAAAACAAAAATAATAACAGGCATAGAGTAGGGAATTAATAAATGTCGGTTTTTTCATTTGATCAAAATACAGGGTTTGTCTCTTTAGTTAGTCACCCTATTGATAGTGGCTTTCCTGTTACGAGTACTCAGCTTACGCAAATGCTCGAACAATCTGAGTTTAGTGAGTACGAAGCTGTCATTGCCAATATTGGAAAGCTTTTTGCGCCAACTAAAAACTATCAGGAAGTATCACTTGTCGTTGCTAAAGCGGTAGATGCGTCGCTTGTCATTAATATTGATGAAAAAAACATGGTCGCAGAAGCAACATTAACTACCGCTAAAGGTGGTGCGCTTTTGTCTATGGAAGGTGCGCAAAAAGCGCTTGCTGATGCAGGTGTTAAAAAAGGAATAAGCCCACGCGCGCTTGATACCTTTTTAGGCCAGCAGTTTGAAAAACCAGCAGGAAGCTCTTATAGCGCCATAATTGCACATGGGCGTAATCCTAAAAAAGGCAGCGATGCTAAATTTGTGCGCTTATGCTCAACAGCCCAAGACCGTGTGCTTAGCCCACAAGCTAAGGAAGGTGGTAAGGTTGATATGAAAAATCTTGGCGCTATTATCACCGTAAAACCTGGTACTCCCTTAATGCAGCGTATTGCCGCTACTCCTGGAGAAGATGGCTATACGGTATTTGGCGATTCAATTAGTGCAAAACCAGGTACAGATCACCAACTCCAGCCTTTCGAAGGTACAAAAGTAGATCCTAATAATCCTAATATGCTTATTGCCGACTGCAAAGGTGTGCCCGTTGCCCTACCCCGAGGTATGCGTGTAGATGACGTTTTATGCTTTGATAACGTAGATGTAAGTACAGGCCACGTTGATTTTGATGGTAGCGTAATTATTACTGGCGATATTAAAGACGGCATGCGTGTAAAAGCCAATGGTGATATTACGGTACTGGGTTTTGTAGAATCAGGAGCTGTTGAAAGTAAAAGTGCGGTAACCATTATGCTTGGCGCAATTGGTAGAAAACGTGAAGGCGAGGAAGCATTTACATGCTCTATAACCGCTCAGCGAACTATTTCTATTGGTTATGCTCAGTACTGCAATATTAAATCCGAACAAGATTTATTTATTGAACGCCAAGCCCTACATTGTGATTTAAGTGCTAGGCGGTTAATACGTGTAGGCAAAGCAAACGATCCGCGAGGTAAAATTATTGGCGGTAATATTTTAGATGCTATGCGCATTGAAACAGGTGAGCTAGGCGCGCCAGCCGGTACTAAAACGCGCGTATTTTTAGCGCAACTCTGGTTTGAGCTTCGCCAAAAGCAAACACAAATAACCGATTTTGAAAAAGTACTTGCGACTAAAGTAACCGCTTTACAACAGGCTCGTGAAAAAGCGAGTAAAATTGCGGGGGCTGCTCAGCGCCAGCAATTCATGAATAAGATAACTGAAAATGAAAAGCATATAAAAATACGCTCTGCACATATTCATCGTCAAAAACTACTTATTAAGCAAAAAATAGTGCAATTACTTGCCAGTAGTCGTTTAAAAGTAAATGAATTAATGCACCCTGGTGTGGAGCTTAAAATAGCGAAAGATTCTAAACAATTTTCGCGTATTTACCCGCCCCACCTAGTTAAGCTAACTGAGGGTAAAATTACTCAGACGTTTTAGTTTCTTCGTTATTTTGTGTCTCAGTTTCAACTTCGCCATTTGCGTCGCAATCATCAGTTGGCGCTAATGGCCAACCACCTAATTGCTGCCAGCGATTTACTATTAAGCAATAAAGCTCAGCTGTACGTTCTGTGTCGTAAAGCGCTGAGTGTGCTTGGCTGTTATCAAACTCGATACCTGCCGCTCTACACGCTTTTGCTAATACAGTCTGCCCTAACGCTAAACCCGCTAAAGATGTTGTATCAAAGCTTACGAACGGATGAAATGGTGTACGCTTAATGTTATTACGCTCTATTGCTGCATTTAAAAAGCCATGATCGAATGCGGCATTATGTGCCACAATAACTGAGCGTTGGCACCCAGCGGCCTTTTGCGCTTTGCGTACTACTTTACATATTTCTTTAATTACTTCGTCTTCAGGTACTGCGCCACGTAATGGTGAAAACGGGTCTATACCGTTAAAGTCGATGGCTGCTTGTTCTATATTAGCGCCTTCGAATGGCTGAACATGAAAATGAACAGTATGATCTATGCTGAGCAGTCCTTCGTCATCCATTTTTAAAACAGAAGCTGCTATTTCTAACAAGGCATCTGTCTCTTTGTTAAAACCTGCAGTTTCAACATCAATAACAACAGGAAAAAATCCACGAAAGCGTTTTGCGAAAGGTGTTTGCTCAGTATTTGCCATAGTCTTCTTTGTTTATACGTGTAAGCTGACTATTATGTCAAAATTGATGCCCCCTAGGCTAGGGGATTTAAGTATTTATTGCTTTAAAATTGTAGGCACATAACTTGCTTTAACTTATAAGTTAGTTACGTAGAGAACAAACTAATCATTGCAGTCGTTAATTTGCCAAATTATTGGCATTCCCGGATAGCTGGAGAGCACCATGAAGTATAAGTTGTTATTTATTAGCCTTAGTATAAGTGCAGTGCTTTGCAGTACTCACTCGCAAGCTGCTATGCGCCAATATACAGCAACCCAAGACAACTCCAACTGGGAAGTCGTTAAAACAACGCGCTTACAATGCCAATTAAATCATGAGGTTCCTTATTATGGGGAAGCTATTTTTAAAGCTTCAGCAAGTAAAAATAAAAACTTAACATTTAATTTAGACATGGTTGTACGCCCAGATAACTACGCAATTGCAGGTTTAAAAGCCGTGCCGCCTACATGGCGTGCAGGGTTGCCGGCTCGCGATATTGCAAACATGAAATTACTTAAAAAGTTTGATGGTGAGCTGGGCAATAAAACCGCATGGGAGATGCTTAGCGAGCTTGAAAAAGGCTACTACCCTACTTTTTATTATCAAGACTGGCAAAATAGTGCCGATAAAATTGCCGTTGGCATATCGAGTGTAAACTTTAAACAAGCTTACTGGGCTTTTTTACAATGCCGCGATGAGCTACTCCCTTACAGCTTTGAAGATATTTCGTTTACTGTAATGAACTATCAATCTAACAGCAGTAAATTAACTAAATCGTCGCAACAACGTCTTGATAAGATTGCTGAGTATCTAAAAAATGACGCAAGCATAGAGTCCATTAGCATTGACTCATACACCGATAGTTATGGCGGACGCTGGAATAACTTAGATTTATCGCGCAAGCGCGCCAAAACTATAAAAGATTATATGGTGAGCTTGGGTGTTGATGAAGCAAAAGTGCAAACCACCGGTTTAGGCGAAAAACGCTTTGTTGATAATAACGATAACATTTTAGGCCGAGACAAAAACCGTCGTTTAATTATTCAAATAGAGAAAATGTAGTAAAACTAATTTGCGCTTACTCTCTTTCGCTTTAAAAATTTATCACCAAATTGGAAAAAACCCAGACTAATTAAAATAATAACCGCACCAATTATTAGCTCTTGGCTTAATGGCTCATTGTTTAGCCAAGCTCCTAAGCCTAACGCAAAGCTAGGAGTTATGAGCGTAGTAAGTGATACCGTACTCGCATTTAGGTTTTGCAGTACATGAAAATACGCCAAAGCCCCAACTAAAGATCCAAACACACCTAGATAACCAATTGCCCACAATGATTTTGCACTCCAGTTCTGTATATGCAACTGACCATCTAATAACCACCAAGCAATAAAAAAGAGTGGGGTTACAAAAACTAAGGCACCAAATGTTGTTGCCATAGGGTGAATCGCAATTTGTACGCGCTTAATCATCACACCACTTAAGCTAAAAAAGCAGACAGCCATAAACACATAAAGTAACCCGAGCCCTTGAGTTTGCGAGTTTTGTACTTGGTTATAACTAACAAAATATAAGCCGATTAGGGCGCACGCTAACGCCACTAATTTAATCGGGCTAAATTTAGGTTCATTTAGTAATTGCTGAGCAAGCAACCCTGACAAAATAGGTGCAAGGCCAAACATAAGCGAAATAATACCCGAAGGGACTGTTTTAGCTGCCATATAGCTCAACAACATACCGCCAAAAATACCTATACTCGAATAAAAATAAAGTAAGCATGCATTTTTGCTCCAAGGTACTCTAATGTTTGTTATGGCAACAATTAAACCACCTAAAAACAACCCCACCAGCATACGCATTAATACAGCAAGCGTTGGCGATACTGTTTCACTGCTCCACACAATCCCCAGTGGTGTAGTAGACCAAATGAGAACCATAAAAAAATACGATACTTTTACCGGCACATGCCAATCCTTAGCGTTTTATAACGCAATCCAACGTATATAAAATTATACCCTCACCACCCTATTTTAATACTTTTAAATGCATACAAGTCCTTAATAAATACAGTTGTAAATTGTAGGTTACATTTTAATACCGCTCTTTTATTACAAAACTATTTGAGATTTGAGTAACTAGTTATATCGTGCATGTATATTAATAATAATTAAGGTAATTAAGTGCTTAAAAATAAAACAACTGGAAGCATGTTAATTGTTGCAGGCACAACTATTGGTGCAGGTATGTTGGCATTGCCAATTGCATCTGCCGGGCTTGGGTTTAGTACTGCACTTGCATTAATAATTGCTAGCTGGTTACTAATGACCTACACCGCACTACTCATGCTAGAGCTACACCAATATGCACCACGCGATGCAACGTTAAATACGTTGGCTAAATTATGGCTTGGAAAGCGCGGACAATACATCGCGAATTTTTCGATGGTTTTTTTATTTTACGCTTTATGCGCTGCTTATATAGCAGGTGGTGGTGCACAACTTCAAGCGCGTATAAATATAGGCTTTGATGTAAATATAGCCCCACAGTTTGGCTCTGTGATCCTCGCTGTTATTATTGCAAGTGTGGTAACACTGGGCACTAGCAAGGTAGATAAACTAAATAGAGTGTTATTTACAATAAAAATTATTGTATTAGCTAGTTTGTTTTACATGCTAACCCCTTATGTACAAGGTAAGCATTTATTAGAGATGCCTGTAGAGCAAGGGTTAATCCTTTCGGCTATACCGGTTATATTTACTTCGTTTGGCTTTCACGGCTCTATTCCTTCAATTGTTAAATATGTTGGTGTAGAAATAAAAGTACTGCGCAAAGTAATGATTGCTGGAGCCGCCCTGCCTTTAGTCATTTATATTTTTTGGCAACTACTTAGCCAAGGTATTATGAGCCAAGCTGACTTACTCAACAGCCAAGGCCTTAGTGGCTTTGTATCAAGCGTAGCAAGTATTGCGCATAACCCAAGTGTAGCAACGGCCGTTAAGTTATTTGCTGATTTAGCACTTGCGACATCATTTTTAGGGGTGAGTTTAGGGTTATTCGATTTTTTTGCTGATACATTTAAAAAAGGTGACAATAAAACAGACCGAATTAAAACGGCCTTAATTACGTTTATTCCGCCGCTTGGCTTTGCATTATTTTATCCTCAAGGCTTTATTATGGCTTTAGGTTACGCTGCAATAGCACTTGTCGTACTTGCAATATTTTTGCCTGTAGCAATGGTTTATAAACAGCGTACAACATCAAGTAAAACAGGTTACAAAGTTAAAAGTGGGAATATTGGGCTTGGCATAGCAGCTATATGTGGCATAACGATTATTGCTGCGCAGTTTATGCAAATGGCGGGGCTAATTCCAGCTATCGGTTAAAGCTTTTTGTATTAATTTAGATAATAAAAAACCGCATATCATTAGATGTGCGGTTTTTTTATATTAACTGCGTTTATTTACAAACGTCAGCTACAGCATTTGAAAAGTATTCAATATTTGACTGGCTAACACCTGCAACATTTACGCGGCTAGAACCTACAATGTAAATACCATATTCTTTTTGTAGGCGAGCAATTTGCTCTTTATTAATACCTAAGAAAGAAAACATACCGTTTTGGCGTTCAATAAATGAGAAGTCTTGCGCAATATCTTTAGTTGCTAAGCTTTCTTTAATTAAGCTACGTAAGCCATTTATGCGGCTACGCATTTCATCAAGCTCAGAGTGCCATAATTGTGTAAGCTCTGTACTGCTTAAAATAGTATTAACAATATCAGCACCATGCGCTGGCGGCATTGAGTAAATACTACGTACAACGCTTAGCATTACAGAGTTTGAAATATCTGCTGTTGCGCTATCTTTTGCAATTAGTGAACATGCACCAATACGCTCGCGGTATAAGCCAAAGTTTTTAGAACATGAAGAACAAATAATTAGCTCTTCTACTGCATCAGCTAAAATACGTAAGCCACGTGCATCTTCTTCAAGTGAAGCACCAAAGCCTTGGTATGCAATATCAACAAGTGGTGTAAAGCCAACTTCTTTTGCAAGTTCGGCAACTGTGTTCCACTGTGTTTCGTTTAAGTCCATACCGCTTGGGTTATGACAACATGCATGCACTAAAACCACATCACCTTTAGGCACTTGTTTAAGTGTGTTTATCATTTCATCAAACAGTAAGTCTTTATTTTCGTAATCGTAATACGGGTATTCTTTTACTGTTAAGCCTGCAGCTTCAAACAAGCTAATATGGTTTGCCCATGTTGGGTTAGTTACCCATACTGTTGCATCTGCATTGCAACGCTTAATAAATTCAGCTGCAACGCGAAGTGCGCCCGTACCACCTGGCGCTTGCGCAGTACGTACGCGATTTGCTAGCAATGCTTGATGTTCGCCTAGTAGTAACTGCTCCATCTTTTGGCAGTAATCTAAGTTACCCGCTAAACCAATGTAAGATTTGCTCATTTCGTTTTCAAGACGAAACGCTTCAGCTTTTTTAACCGCTTTAAGAACCGGTGTATTGCCTTGCTCATCTTTGTAGACACCTACACCTAAATCAATTTTATTAGGGTTTGTATCTTGTTTATAGGCCGCCATAAGGCCAAGAATAGGATCTGTTGGTAATGGTTTTAATACTGAGAACATTGGCTATCTCTTATCGTTATTTAGGGGTTAGCTGTTAAGCTAAGCTTAACATAAAAGCACATCATGTTGACTAGCGTTATTTACACTAGAAAGTGAGGAATTTTAATACAACATGCAATTAAAACGGCAAGCGTCTTTTCATCAAAAAAATCATTTTTAAAGGCTTCAGCATCTACAATACCAACACATTCATTTTGTGTATTAAATAAAGGTAAGCAGGTTTCTGATTTAACTTTAGGATCGCATGTGTAGTATTCACCACCTTGTGATAAGTACTCTTCAACGTTATTAATAATACGGCCCTTGTGAGATAGCGCAACCTGCACGTTATTACTACCTGCCGCAAATGCTTGCGTTAAAGGGAACAACGGACGACTAGGCGCACCATGATAAGCTAATTTTAATAGTTGCTTACCTTCACTAGTATTAGTTGATTGATAAATACCATACCAATCAACACTTGTTTGTTGCTCAATGTAGCTCACAATACTTTGTAAATTAGCTAGCTTGAACTGTGTTTGCTCATCATTTTTAAGATAATCAGTTAATTTGAATGGCTCATCTTGTAGGTAACCAAATAAACTACACGCACCGCCCTCGCCAAGCTCAGGTATTTGATACTCCCAACATACATTAGGCAAAGCTGTGTTTGCTAAATGTAGCTCAAGCTTTTCAAGCTCTGTTGAAATCAAAGCTGGATTAGCACTTAGTTGTGCTTGTTTTAGGTAAGAAGAAATCATTTGGCCATCCATACATCTAAAGTTTCGAGAATAATAGCATGGATATTTTTGCAGAGCTAGCTCAACTTGTAGCACATTTCAACTTGGTTACCGCTGGCGTTATAAGTTACTTTTTCGGCTATTTCTTCTAGTAAAGACACCCCTCTACCAAATTCATTATTAACCTTTGCCAACTCATCGTGCTTACTACTAAACCCTCGGCCTGAATCACAAATAATGAAATATAAACTGAGCGTATCGGGGCAATAGCGCATATCAATAATAATCATCGCATCTGTAAGTTTAGCAAGAGCTGCCTCTCTTAGTTCGTAATATCGAAAAAAGCCGTCTTCTTGTTTTTTAATCTCTGAGTTAAGTCCTAGTACGCCATGATCAAGCGCATTGTTATAAGCCTCAGACAACAGTAAAAATATATTAGAACGATGGGCATTTAGCCCCCCAACACTGCTTAAAATATTAACAACGTCGTAAACGGGGTCTGTTTTTTTTATTTGTTCTGAGTTTAAACTCAAAGATAAATTAAACGCTAAAGTAGAGAATGCTTCTCGCTCTTGCTCCTCAGGAACTAAAGGCAGGCAGTTTAGTAAAACAATGCTTAAATCGTCTTGCTGTTTAGTGCCATCTGCAAACTTAGTAACGTCAGCCACTATATCTTCGCTACTAATCATCGATTTACTTTTTAAGGTTTGTAAAAAACGCTCTTCCCCAAAAAATGTATCTTCTTTGTTTGCTGTTTCTATAATACCGTCGGTTGCTAATACTAGGCGTGTATTACTATTCGTTTCAAAGTGAATAACTTCATATTCAAATTCTTGGTCGTCTAAAATCCCCAGCGCCATATGTTGCGACTCTAATGTTTGTTTTACATTACCGTCTTTATCTATTAGGTACGCATCTGGCAAACCGCCCATCCATGCAGAAATACTTTTACCGGATGCACTAAGCTCTATAATGGTTGCAGCACAAAACATGTGTCCAGGTAGGAGATTGTAAAGCAGTGTATTTAGCTCACAGGCAATGTCATTAATCGCCATGCCTTTTTGTACCATAGTATAAAAAACACGAGAGATAGGTAATGCACCAATAGCTGCCGCTAAGCCGTGCCCTGTAAAGTCTCCCAACATGCAATACAGATTGCCTATTGGACTTTGCGCCACTAAAAACATATCGCCGTTAAACATAGACGCCGGCGATAAATTAAAATCGAGGTACTCTTTAAACTTGCCTTGATTCTCTAATGAGTTATTAAAAATATGCTCAATTATTTCGTGTTCACGTTCAATTTGATTGTGATGATATTCAAGCAGTTTTTTTTGTTGATTCGATTTTTTACTTAGCTCTCTGGTGCGGCTATGTGCTTTAATTTTTGCATGCAAAATAACTTTTTCAAATGGTTTATGAATAAAGTCATCGCCACCTAACGCGAGGCACCGCTCAAAACTTGCTTGATCTTCTAAGGAGGTTATAAAAATAATCGGTAAGTAAACTTCACTATACTGCTGCTTTATTTTTTCAGCTGCTTCAAAACCATCCATTACGGGCATTAATACATCGAGTAAAACAATGTCTATTTGCTCTCTTTTAAGTACATTAAGTGCATCTAGCCCATTGTAAGCCACTGAAATTTTGTAACCTTCCTGCTCAAGCATTTTACTTAGTAAAATGCGATTGAGCGCCTGATCGTCAACAATCAACACATGTATCATTAGCTAATATCAAACTTTTTATCAAAACGTGAAATTTGTAGGATTTTTCTAAGCTGAGGCTGGCAATTACTTATTTCGATGGTTTGTACTTGGCTATCAATGGTTTTTTTCATGTTAAGTAACATGCCAAGTGCTGAACTATCCATATAATCAGTCTCTCTTAAATCGATAATAACCTTTACTGTTTTTTCGCTCATTTGAGCATAAGCTTGGCGAAACGATTGCACTAAATTAAAATCAAACTTACCTTTAATTTGTATTGTTAATGTAGTGCCATCGACTGATTCATTCTTAGTTAAACTCATAGTAAACTCCAATAATATTTCCTTTGAACTAAATATAACCTGTTAAAAGTATTTAGCAAAAAGAAAAACACACAACTTCAAATTTGCTATCATTTACACCAGTATTTAATTCATTTTTATCCACAAAGGTAAGGTATGAGTGATAGTCACTTAGTATATTCAACTAGTACGGGTCGCATTGACCAGCCGAAACCAGAAAAAGAGTTGCACGCTAAACTTTTTAAAGATGGTTTTATTCGCATTGAGCGTCAAACTAAAGGGCGTAAAGGCAAAGGCGTAATGCTAGTTGTTGGCATTGATCCAAAAGATCACGATTTAAAAAAGTTAGCTAAAACTATAAAAAGCAAAATGGGCCAAGGCGGCGCAGTAAAAGAAGGCATTATTGAAGTACAAGGTGATGACCGAGATAAACTAAAAGGCATTTTAGAAGCGTTAAAATTTAAAGTTAAAATTGCGGGTGGTTAACCCGCAATTTTATTAACTAGTTACTTCGCTATTTGCGAGTTCATTTAACCTTTCATACAAATTCGGTAGTTCGTGCTCAGCAATTGGCTTACTAAAATAATAGCCTTGCACAATGAAGCAATTATTATTTTGTAAAAACTGCATCTGCTCTATTGTCTCAACTCCTTCTGCGACCACGTCTAGCTTTAACTTTTGCGCCATGGCAATAATAGCTGCAGTGATTTCCATATCATTCGTATCCTCAGGGATATCTTTTACAAATGAACGGTCAATTTTCAATATATCAACCGGGAACCGTTTTAAGTAACTGAGCGACGAATAACCTGTACCAAAGTCATCAATAGAAATAGATATACCTAATGCTTTAAGCTCGTGCAATTGTGTAATGGCTGCCTCTACATTACCCATTAGCATGCTTTCGGTCAGCTCTAAATGAAGGCGCTTTGCTGAAACACCCGACTTAATTATCATTTTGCTCAGTGTTGTAACTAAGCTTGAGTCTTTAAACTGGCGGGCCGATAAGTTTATCGATATATTATTTTCTAGACCTTGTTCTGCCAATCTTACGGCAAAATCACAAGACTCTTGAAGCACCCATTCACCTAATTCAACTATAAGGCCTGTCGCTTCTGCAATAGGAATAAATTTATCTGGAGGGATTGCGCCTTCAGTTGGGTGGAACCATCTTAATAACGCTTCATAACCAACGACCTGATGAGTACGGCTATCAACTTGAGGTTGGTAGTAAACTACAAATTGCTTTTCTTTGAGCCCTATACGTAACTCATTTTCGATAAATAAACGCTCATTTGCGGCCGCGTTTAATTCTTGGCTATAAAAGTGGAAGGTATTACGTCCTTTTGCTTTTGCCTCATACATTGCCAAATCAGCATGTTTGAGTAACTGATCTTCCTCTAAGCTATCGTAAGGAGCCATAGTTATACCAATACTTGCACTGACAATAACTTCATTGCTACCTAGTTTTATAGGCACGTTCAGTGTTTTTTGAATTGTATTGGCAACATCAGCCGCGTGAGCTTGGCTTTCTATACCACTGAGCAACACTGCAAATTCATCACCACCTAAGCGCGCTATGGTGTCCTCGGCTCGTAAACGTTTTTTAAGTCTGTTTGCCACTTCAATTAATAATTGATCGCCAGCATCGTGCCCTAATGTGTCGTTAATACGCTTAAATTCGTCTAAGTCAAAGTAAAACAAAGCAAATGCATAATGCCCGCGCTCTGCTAATGCCATTGATTTACGCAATTGCATTCTAAAAAACGTTCTGTTGGCAAGTCCCGTAAGGGTGTCAAAGTAAGCCAGTTGTTCCATTTTACGCTGGCTTTCTTTTACAAACGAAATATCTTGTGCTGATGCTACATAACTGGTTATTTCACCGCCCTCCTCACGAATTGGCGAAACACTTAAAGACACCCAAATTGGCTCTTTGTTTAAACCAGCTATTAATGTGTCCCCGCGCCAGTAATTACGGCTGCGTAAATCTATGTCTATATCTTCAACTAAAATAGACATTTCTGAGGCAATAATATTAAGTAATGGTGCTCTATTAAAATGGCTTTCTGGATAGCCTGTCATTTCGAGCATTTTGGGGTTTACGTACTCAATGACAAAATTTTCATCGGTGATCACAACCCCAGTGCCCGAGAACGCGACCGCTTTAGATAAACGATTAGCTGCTTTTTCAGCAATTTCTTTTTCTGTAATTCTTTGGTTTAAACCATCAATAAGTTTGCGGATTTCTACCGTCATGTCTCTAAATGAGCCATTAAGGGTACCAATCTCATCTTTGTTTTCTGGCGGAAACTCTGTTGTTAGCTGACCTTTACCAAAGCTTGTTACTGCATAAACTAAAGTATGTAAACGGCGAAGTACTAGTTGATAAAGCGCCTGATGCAGCAATAAAGCAACTAATATTGCGTATAAAATAAAGAGTCCAAAAAACTTCAGTTTTAAATCTTGTAACGCAGATAACGTTGATGAACGTTTTTTATAAACCCCTATGTACCAATCTAAATCATCAATTTTACGAATATTAATAATGTGAGCTTCATCATTTTGTTCAAATGAATTGGCATATTCTGGTAACTTCACCGCAATTGCATCGTCAATAATTGACTGCAGTTCTGGGTTTACAAATTCGTTAGTAGCGAGTGCTTTATTGTCACTACCGTAGTCAGCTAATAATGCAGGGTTTAGATTGGGATGGGCTAACAATTGCCCTTTACTATCAAATACAAGTAAGTGTTTTTCTTTATCGCCAACAGGTAAAAATGAAATAAGTTTGTTAAGGGAAATATCGCTTCCCGTTACACCTAAAAACTCGTTATCAACATACACCGGCACTAGTAAGCTAATAACCCACTTTCGCCATACTGTATCGTAATAAACTTTTGACCATGCAGGCTCACGCTCTGACCCCAACATACTTTTAATATATTTATACGTTGTACCTTGCGTAACTCTAAACTCGGCTGGTGCATTTAATGCCCAGTTTGGAGGAGAAACACGAATGAAATCGTCATCGGTAATTAAATAAAAGTTAAAAAAGTCGTGTACCAGAGTCGGAGAAATTATACGCCATAACATTTCAGAATCATTAAATAGGCGTTTATAAAAAGGAGAGTAATTTTGCTGTGGTAAAAATGCTGCTGATAATCCATCAGCCGAGGCACTTCGAATGGTACCATCGCTATTAAACTGTAACTGTGATTTATTACCTAAATTAATTGGTGAATTAGATTGAAAAAGCTGCTCTGTCACTACGTTATTAGCTTGCTGAGCAATATTTATTTTTGTTTTAATACGCTCATTAAACTGCTTCACTAATAAATCTGTAGAGCTTTTTAACACCTCATGTTCTTCAAAAACAAGTTGTTTCTCTTCAGATTTAAGCATTAAGGCAGCCGCACATACCCCTGCTATTAAACAAATAGCAGATATAAGCAGTGAAAGTTTTACACTTAAAGAATTCAATCCAAAACGAGATGGAGGCCGTCTGTAAACCACGGGTCAACCTTAATTATTAATAATTGTTATTATTTGAACCAGTTAACGAAATATACCAGATCCGCATTCATATTTATAAATTATTTGTAAAGTTTCTATAATAATCACCTAAGGTAAATAAATAGTACCCTAAGCTTATTTAGATCTTTATTGACATTGTTGGCAACTCTCCATACATTAACCGTATGAACATATTTATCTCTCGCACTTTTTTTTCGTTTTTTAGCTTCTTTATATAGAAGAGGCTTCCCTGTTTGTGAGATAAAATCAATCGAATAGTAAAGCCTCCCAACCGGGAGGCTTTTTTGTTTTTGCTGTGTAATAACAGCCTACTTTTGGAATGAGGATACCAAAATGACAAATGATGTATTAAATGCACTAAGACACGATATAAATGAAATAGACTCCGACCTACTCGTGTTATTAGCTAAACGTCGTCGCATTAGCCACGGTGTGGTTGAATATAAAATCGCCAACAACAAGCCAATTCGCGATGAAGCACGTGAACTCGCGCTTCTAGAAAAATTAATTGGTTATGGTAAGTCACTGGGTTTAGATGCTTACTACGTAAATAATGTGTTTCAAACTATTTTGGAAGATTCAGTTTTACACCAACAAGCAATGTTACAAAAAAACCTTAATCCAGACGCACTGAGTGAAACACACCGTGTAACTTACTTAGGTGGTCAAGGTTCTTATAGCCAGCTTGCATGTCATAAATACTTTAGTCGCCGCCCTGGTAAATTAATTGAAATTGGCTGTACATCGTTTGACGAAATAACAGGTAAAGTAGAAAACGGCCAAGCTGATTTTGGTTTATTACCGATTGAAAACACAAGCTCTGGTAGCATTAACGAAGTATTTGACTTATTACAGCACGCACAAGTCTCTATTGTTGGAGAAGTCACTCACAGTGTAGAGCATTGCTTACTCGCAAACCCTGATACTGAACTTAGCCAACTAACAAAAGTATTTGCACATCCACAACCATTTGCACAGTGCAGCCGTTTTTTACAGGGCTTAGGTGATTTACAACATGAAACTTGTGACTCTACATCAAGCGCATTGCAATCAGCTCTAAACACACCAAATAGTGCTGCAATTGGCTCTGCACAAGCAGGAAAAAATGTCGGCCTTGAAGTCATCAAATCCAACCTAGCTAATCAAAGCGAAAACCATAGCCGCTTTATTGTTGTTGCGCGTAAACCTCTGCAAGTGTCTAACCAAATTCCAACTAAAACTAGTTTAATCATGTCGACAAAACAGCAAGCGGGCTCACTAGCCGATGCGTTGATGATTTTTAAACAGCATAAGATTAATTTAGTAAAACTTGAGTCGCGCCCAACTCCGGGCAATCCGTGGGAAGAAGTATTTTATGTAGATCTTGAAGCAAACTTAGCTGATAGCCAAGTAAAAGAAGCGCTAGAAGAGCTTAAAGAACACACCCAATATGTG